>NZ_JAGIQB010000019.1:0-124014 GCF_017815025.1 Cupriavidus phytohabitans | reverse complement strand
TGAAAAATAGCGAGCCCTTCAGCCTTGTAGAGGCAAGCTTCGCTTTTTGCGCGGCTAGTACTTCAGCAGCCTGTTAGGGGCGAAACCGGGGCATAGAAACAACTACCAGATGCCCAGCAGCAGCCAATGGCACCCCGACCGCCACCCCCTACCCCCAAACCTCAAGTTCCCCCGCCAACAATCGTTAACCCCCCTGCAGGCGCGCACCACAAAGCGCCCGCTAGCGTAGCCATGCCTGCCCCCTTTCCGCTCAAACGGCCAAGCTGAAAGGGTTTCCCCCTTTTTTTCGGCCCTTTGCTGGCCTGCGATTCCGGAAGAATGGCAGGCATTCCGACACAGGCTTCTCATGGCGAACACGGCTTCCCCTTCCCGGACTGGCAGCAACACAGGCAAGCGCGGTCGGCTGCTGCTGATCGGCGGCGGCGTGCTTGTCCTGTCACTGGGTGCCGGAGGCTTCGTGCTGGGCAGCGTGCTGAGCAACCGCCAGCCGGCGACGCCCGCCGCGGCGGCCGCCCCGGTCATTCCGCCGCCGATCTTCGTGCCGCTGGATGCGTTCACCGTCAACCTGAAGAGCGAGGACGGCGACCGTTTCCTGCATACCGGCCTGTCGCTGAAAGTGGCGGATGCCGAGACGCAGGCGCGCCTGGCGCAGTACCTGCCCGAGGCTCGCAGCCGCATCCTGCTGCTGCTGTCGGCACGCCAGCCCGCGGACCTGGCCACGGTCGAAGGCAAGCGCAAGCTGGCCGATGACATCCGCACCACCATCGCCCAGCCTTTCGCCACCGGCCTGCCGGCCCAGCGCGTGCTGGATGTGTTGTTCACCTCTTTCGTGGTGCAGTAAGCGCCCGCTTGCGCCCCTGCCCCGCCCGCCAACCGATATGAAACCGTCTGCCGCCACAAAGCTCCGCTCTGCCCCCGCATGCCGCCGGGCATGGTGATGCGCGCCTGGCCATGCCGCAACGGTTTCATCCATAACGCCGCATAAAGCCGCACAAGGGGCAGGACACCAGATGGCCTACGACAAGTTCCTCTCGCAAGACGAGGTCGACGAGCTGCTCAAGGGCGTATCCGGCGAGGCCGATACGCCCAAGGCGAGCGAACCGGCGCTGGACGACAGCGGGGTCCGCCCGTACAACCTGGCGACGCAGGAACGCATCATCCGCGGCCGCCTGCACACGCTGGAGATCATCAACGAGCGCTTCGCGCGTTCGCTGCGCTCGGCGCTGTTCAATTTCATCCGCCGCGGCGCGGATATTTCGGTCGGCAGCATCAGGATCGAGAAGTTCGGCGATTTCGCCCGCAACCTGCCGATGCCGACCAACCTGAACCTGGTCCACCTGAAGCCGCTGCGCGGCACGGCGCTGTTCGTCTACGACCCGAACCTGGTGTTCCTGGTGGTGGACAACCTGTTCGGCGGCGACGGCCGCTTCCACACGCGCGTGGAAGGCCGCGACTTCACCCAGACCGAGCAGCGCATCATCCAGCGCATGCTGGAGCTGACGCTGGCCAGCTATGGCAGCGCCTGGCGCACCGTGCATCCGATCGAGACCGAGTACATCCGCTCGGAGATGCACACCAAGTTTGCCAATGTCGCCACGCAGAACGAAGCCGTGGTGACCACCGCCTTCCATATCGAACTGGGCGCCGTCGGCGGGCAGCTCCACGTGTGCCTGCCGTACGCGATGATCGAGCCGCTCAAGGACCTGCTGATGAATCCGCTGCAGGACGAGAAGGAAGTCGACAAGGGCTGGGTCAACCAGCTGTCAAGGCAGCTGCGCGCGGCCGAAGTGGAACTGGTCGCCGAGTTCGCGCACCTGCAGAGCACGGTGGCCGAAGTGCTGGCGCTGCGCGCCGGCGACGTGCTGCCGATCGAGCTGCCGGAGAAGATCTTCGGCAAGGTGGACGGCGTGCCCGTGATGCAGTGCGGTTTCGGCACCATGAATGGCCAGTACGCGCTGCGGGTAGAACGAATGATCAATCACCAGGACGGCGATTCCCACCTGGATACCGAGGACACCGATTATGAGTGACGGCTTCGAGGACAAGCCGGTCGATCCGATGGACGACTGGGCCAGCGCACTGGCGGAGCAGACCAGCGCTACAGCTGCCGAGGTGCCCACTGCGGCCCCTTCGGCCTCCTCCGCGGCCACGCCGGCCGCCGCCACCGTCTTCCAGCCGCTGGCCAAGGAAGCGACCAGCGGCTTCCACAACGATATCGAGATGATCCTCGATATCCCGGTGCAGCTGACGGTGGAGCTCGGCCGCACCAAGGTGCCCATCAAGAACCTGCTGCAGCTGGCGCAGGGTTCGGTGGTCGAACTGGACGGGCTGGCAGGCGAGCCGATGGACGTGCTGGTCAACGGCTACCTGATCGCGCAGGGCGAGGTGGTGGTGGTGAACGACAAGTTCGGCATCCGCCTGACGGACATCATTACGCCGTCCGAACGCATCCGCAAGCTGAACAAATGATCATGCGGAAGTACCCCGCACGCGGTGCTGGCCGCCCCTGGGCCACCGGCGCCAGCCTTGCCACGCTGACCCCGGCGCTCGCACTGGCCGCCGGCGACAAGCCGGCACCGGCCATCAGCGGCGCGGGCAGCCTGGCGCAGGCCGGGCTGGGTCTGTTTGCCGTGATCGCGCTGATCCTCGGCATGGCCTGGCTGGCCCGGCGTGCCGGGCTGGTGCGCCATGCCACCGGCGGCGTGATGAAGGTGGTCGGCAGCACCATGCTGGGCGCGCGCCAGCGGCTGGTGCTGGTGGAAGTCGGCGACACCTGGCTGGTGCTGGGCGTCAGCCCCGGCGAAATCCGCCCGCTGCACAGCATGCCGGCGAACGCCACTGGCAGTACCTCCACCGACCCGCTGACCCCGGCACGCGCCACCGGCATGCCGCAACCGCCGACCGGCGGCACCTTCGCCGAGAAGCTGCTGCGTTCGCTGCAATCCCAGTTCAAGTCATGAATTCCCTGCGTGCCGCATGGCGGCGCCGCTTGCGGCCCGCGCGCCCCCCCGTGGCCGCGCGCCATTGCCCATTGTCGATTGCCTTGGTCCTGACGCTTTTCGCCGCCGTACTGGCATTGGCGCCCGCGTCTGCCTGGGCGCAGCAACTGCCCGGCGTGGTCAGCAAGCCCGCTCCGGGCGGCGGCCAGATCTGGTCGCTGCCGATCCAGACGCTGGTGCTGCTGACCTCGCTGTCGTTCCTGCCGGCGGCGATGCTGATGATGACCGGCTTCACCCGCATCATCATCGTGCTGGGGCTGCTGCGCAACGCGCTGGGCACGGCCACCTCGCCGCCCAACCAGGTGCTGGTGGGCCTGTCGCTGTTCCTGACCTTCTTCGTGATGGCGCCGGTGTTCGACCGCGTCTACAACGACGCCTACAAGCCGCTGTCGGAAAACAGGATCAGCCTGGAAACCGCTGCCGCCAGGGCTGCCGAACCGCTCAAGGCCTTCATGCTGCGCCAGACCCGCGAAAAGGACCTGGCGATGTTCGCGCAGATGGCCAAGGCACCGGAGATGCAGGGCCCGGAAGAGGTGCCGCTGAGCATCCTCGTGCCCGCCTTCGTCACCAGCGAGCTCAAGACCGCGTTCCAGATCGGCTTCACCATCTTTATCCCGTTCCTGATCATCGACCTTGTGGTCGCCAGCGTGCTGATGGCAATGGGCATGATGATGGTGCCGCCGGCCACCATCTCGCTGCCGTTCAAGCTGATGCTGTTCGTGCTGGTGGATGGCTGGCAGCTGCTGCTGGGATCGCTGGCGCAGAGCTTCATGAACTGAGGCCAGTTGCCTCGCCCTTCGCATTCCTATCCGCAGGATCCGAGCCATGACCCCGGAAACCGTAATGACCATCGCCACCCAGGCGATGAAGATGACCCTGCTGCTGGCCGCGCCGCTGCTGCTGGTGGCGCTCGCGGCCGGCCTGGTGGTGAGCCTGTTCCAGGCCGCGACGCAGATCAACGAGATGACGCTGACCTTCATCCCCAAGCTGATCGCGCTGTTTGCCACCATGGTGCTGGCCGGCCCATGGATGATCAACACCATGGTCGACTATATGCGCGAGGTGTTCCAGAGCATTCCCGCGCTGGCGCACTGACGCTCTCCCCTCCTTTCCGCTTTCCGCCTGCCGGCAGACTGCCGTGGTCGAATTCACTTCAGCCCAGCTCTACGGCTGGCTCGCGGCATTCCTGTGGCCGTTCTTCCGCATCCTGGCGCTGATCGGCACCGCGCCGCTGTTCGGTGAATCGACCATCCCGCGGCGCGCCAAGATCGCGCTGTCGGCGATGATCGCGATGGTGGTGTCGCCCACCATCGCGCAGCTGCCGGCGGCGCCGGTGTACTCCTTCGACGGGCTGCTGATCATCCTCAACGAGGTCGGCATCGGCCTGGCCACCGGCTTTGTCATGCGGCTGGTCTTCGCCACCGTGCAGCAGGCAGGCGAAATCATCGGCCTGCAGATGGGCCTGTCGTTCGCCTCCTTCTTCGACCGTGCGGCTGGTGGCCAGACCATGGTGCTGTCGCGTTTCCTCAATATCATCGCGGTGCTGCTGTTCCTGGCGCTGGACGGCCACCTGATGATGCTGGGCGCGCTGGTCGACAGCTTCAACGGATTGCCGATCGGAGGAACGCCGTTGTCGGCGGGTGGTGCCATGGCGGTGGCGCGCGCCGGCGGCATGGTGTTCGCATCGGGGCTGCTGCTGGCACTGCCGATGATCGCCGCGCTGCTGACGCTGAACCTGGCCATGGGCATCCTGAACCGCGCCTCGCCGCAGCTGTCGATCTTCGCGGTGGGCTTCCCGGTGACGCTGTCGGGGGGTTTCCTGGTGCTGATGCTGGTGATGCCGCAGATGGGCACCTACATGCAACACATGATCGAGGCCGGGCTGGAGTCGATCGAAACGGTGCTGGGGCAGTTCGGGCGCTAGCGCGCCCCGACGGCGCGCCGCAGCGCCGAGCAGGCCTTGGTTCCTGCCAGCACGTTGCTGGCATTATCTTAGATGTCGAATATTTCTTGACACGAAGCGGCGAGGCGCTAGTATTACGCTATGCACTTCGATCTCTAAGATTATTGAGGTACCGCAACCACCGCTCAGGAGCCCTTACATGTACGACCTCTTTGCCACCGACAAGCTGATCGACCTCTGGCTGACCGAAGACATCGGCATCTGCGACTTGACTGTCCACACCATGATCGAGCCGGGCGAGACCGGTACCTTCTGCATGAACGCCCGCGAGCCGATGATCATTGCCGGCATCGACGTGGCGGCCCGCATCTTCGCGCGCTACGACCCCACGCTGACAGTCGATGTGCGCGTCGCGGACGGTGACAAGGTCGGCAAAGGCGCGGTGCTGCTGAACGTGAGCGGCAATGCACGCAGCGTGCTGACCGCCGAGCGCACCGCGCTGAACATCATGCAGCGGTTGTGCGGCATCGCCAACCACACGGCCACCTATGCCCAGGCCATTGCGCATACCAAGGCGCGCCTGATCGACAGCCGCAAGACCACGCCCGGGCTGCGCGCACTGGAAAAACATGCCGTGACCTGCGGAGGTGGCCTGAACCACCGGCTGAGCCTGGACAACGGCGTGATGATCAAGGACAACCACATCGCCGTGTGCGGCAGCATCGCAGCCGCGGTGGAACGCGTGCGCCGCAAGCTGCCGGTGCTGACCAAGCTGGAAGTGGAATGCGACCGGCTGGAGCAGGTACACGAGGCACTGGCAGCCGGTGTCGACGTGATCATGCTGGACAACATGTCGGTGCCTGACATGAAGGAAGCCGTACAGATCGTCAATGGCCGGACCAAGGTCGAGGCGTCGGGCGGCATCCGCCTGGAGACGATCCGGCCGGTGGCGGAAACGGGCGTGGACTACATCTCCACAAGCAAGATTACCCAGTCTGCCCCGGCGGTCGATATCGGGCTCGACGAAGCCTGACGCCTGCCAGGCCAGTCTCTCTATAGCGATCCATAGCGATTCACGCCTTCTACCCGAGGCATTCACCCTCGCCGGTCTCGCCCGGCGAGGGCCTTTTCGTTTGCGCAGCCGCTACAGGTCGGAGAGCAACCGCCCCACCTCCTGCGTGGACGGAACCCGCCGGCCATGCTCGGCAGAGGCGACTTCGTCGGCGACCAGCCGCTTGGCGATCGTAATCAGCACGCGGCGCGTGGTCAGCACATCTGTTTCGCTCAGCCCTTCCACGCTGAGTTCGTTCACTTCGGTCGCCAGCGGCTCGAGCTTGCGGCGCAGCGCACGCCCGGTCTTGCTGAGGAACACATGCACCTTCTTCTTGTTGCCGGGAAGATGCGTGCGCTCGACATAGCCCAGCGCTTCCAGCGCCTTGACTGCCGCAAACGTGGTCGGCTCGGTCACGCCGGCCCGCTCGCTCAGCTCGCGCTGCGACAGGCCGTCATGGCGCCACAGGATGCGCAGGATGGTCCAGTGGCCGTATGACACCGAGTGTTCCGCCAGCCGCAGCTGCAGCGCGCGGATATAGGCGCGCGCGGCGTCCTTCACCAGGTGGGCAAGCCGCTCTTCATCGGCTTCATCCGGTGGCGTGATGTTGACCGGAGCTTCCGGCTTCTTTGTGGCCATAGTCGTGACGGAAAGTAAAACGTATGCCTGCAGCCCAAGGCGAGCAGTGCCGGCGACAGCGCACATGATAGCGCCTCCGGCGTGCACACGGCGACGCCGCACGCCGGCGCCACCTCCTCCCATGTAGCGCTCACTCCATCAGTGCACGATGCGCGCAACCAATGCATGAAGCACCGCGAGCGCGCACGCCGCTTACCCGTGTTTTCCCCTACGAGAACGCGAATCCCGCGTACACACTGGTTTTGCGGGAACTGGCCCGTTGTTTGCATTACCTTAGACATCGAACTTATCTTGACACCCCCTTTGCCGGTGCTAGCATTGCCACATAACTTCGACATCTAAGGTATTTGTCATGGACACGACCGGCACATTCTTCTTTGTTGTAGGACCTAGCGGCGCGGGCAAGGATTCGCTGATGGACGGTGCGCGTGCAGCGCTTGATGACAGCTATGTATTTGCGCGACGCGTCATCACCCGACCCGATGGCTCCGTCGGCGAAGCGCACGAGGGTGTCTCGGAGATCGAGTTCGCACGGCGCCAGCGCGGCGGCGAGTTCCTGGTCACCTGGGATGCGCACGATCTGCGCTACGGATTGCCCCAGTCCCTGATGGCGGAGCTGGAACGCGGGCGCAACGTCGTCGCCAATGGCTCGCGTGCCGTCATCGCGGAACTCGCCGGACGATTGCCGCGCTTCGTGGTGGTCCTGGTGACGGCGCCGCATGATGTGCTGGCCCGGCGCATTGCCGCGCGCGGCCGTGAATCGGGCGACCAGGTTGCCCGGCGCGTGGCGCGGACCGGCGCAGAGGTGCCGCCGGATGTCCGATGCATCACGGTGTCGAATGACAGCACACTCGAGGTGGGCATGGCGCGCTTTGTGGAAGCGCTGCGGCATGGCAGCCAGGCAACCGGCAACGGGTCTCCGGCAAGCCGCACCAACCTGATGGCGAAGCTGCGCGGCGAGCCGCTCGACGAAGCTGCCTACGTTAGCATACTGCAGGATGCCATTGCCGGACGGTACACCGAGGCAGAACTGACCGAGTTCCTGGTTGCCGCCACCCGCACGCTGACCGACGACGAAGTCGTGGCACTGGCACGTGCGCGTACGGCATTTACGCCCCGCATCGACTGGGACGAGCCGGTCGTCGTCGACAAGCACTCCATCGGGGGCGTGCCCGGCAGCCGCATCACGCTGATCGTGGTGCCGATTGTCGCGGCGTACGGGCTGGCTATGCCCAAGACATCGTCGCGTGCCATCACCTCCGCCGCCGGCACGGCCGACGCCATGGAGACCGTCGCGCGCGTCGACCTGGCGCACGAGGACGTGCGCCGCTGCGTGGGCCAGGCGCGTGCCTGCATCGCGTGGAACGGCCGCCTGAACCATTCCGTGGTCGACGATGTGATGAACGCGATCACGCGGCCGCTGCGCCTGGATTCCCGCCGCTGGTCCGTTGCGTCGATCCTGTCAAAGAAATACACCGCCGGCGCCACCCACGTCATCGTCGACCTGCCTTATGGCCCGCAAACCAAGCTGGCGACCCGCACAGACGCCGAGACGCTGGGCGCCATGTTCGAGCACGTCGGCAAGGGACTCGGCCTGCACGTGCGCGCTCTGGTCACGGACGGCAGCCGCCCGATCGGCCGCGGCATCGGGCCCGCACTGGAAGTGCGCGACGTCCGGCTGGTGCTCGGCAACGACCCGCAGGCGCCAGCGGACCTGCGGGAGAAAGCACTGCGCTTTGCCGGAGAAATCATCGCATTCGATCCGCGCGTGGGTTCGCCCGACCAAGGCATGCGAATTGCAACCGCCCTGCTGAACGAAGGCAAGGCAAGGCAAGCATTCGATCGCATTGCCGCCGCGCAGGGCGTTCGCCCGGACCCCGTGGCGCCGGGAGCGCATACGCATGTGGTGTGCGCCGCCACGCAGGGCCGCGTGGGGGCCATCGAAGGACTGCAGATCTCCGGCGTCGCGCGCGCCGCCGGGGCTCCGCGCGACGCCGGTGCAGGGGTCGACCTGCTGTGCACGATCGGCGCAAAGGTGGCGCAAGGGCAACCTCTTTACCGTATCCACGCAGGCTGCGATGCGGCACTTGAGGCGGCCGCGGCACTGACGCGCGTCGGCGGCGAGTACAGCGACGCGGTGCGTATAGATCCCGATTGACCGGCTTTTCCCCTTCCTTCACCCTAACCGACGAGGCAAATCAATGAGACCCCTATCCGTCGTCAGCAGCCTGGCATCGCTGCTCTTTGTCGCAGGCAGCCTGGCAACCATGCCAGCACGCGCCGAAGCGAACATAGCAAGTACCTTCCCGCAGAAGCCCATCCGCATGGTGGTGACGTTCCCGGCCGGAGGAGGGACCGATTCGCTGGCGCGGCTGATCGGAACCGAAATCAGCAAATCATTGGGGCAGCCGGTGGTGGTCGACAACCGCCCCGGCGCCAGCGGCAATATCGGTGCCGAGTTCGTCGCCAAGAGCCCGGCCGACGGCTACACGCTGCTGATCGTCAACAGCAGCTTTGCCATCAACCCGAGTGTCTTCAAGAAGCTCCAGTTCAATCCAAAGTCCGATTTCAGCGCGGTAATCACCTTCGCTTCGGTGCCATCGGTGATCGCCGTGCCCTCGCATTCGAAGATCCGCAACTTCAGCGACCTGATGGCGGCTGGCAAGAGCGGCACCCCTCCCAGCTACGCGTCCTGCGGCAACGGCACGCCGCAACACCTGGCTGGCGAACTGCTGAAGGTCTCGGCGAAGATGGACATGCTCCATGTGCCGTACAAGGGTTGCGCCCCCGCCATCGCTGACGTGCTGGGGAACCAGGCCGATGTCAGCGTCAATACGCTTACCAACACCATCCCCTACCTGAAGAGCAACAAGCTGCGCGCGCTGGCCGTCACGTCAAAGGCGCGCTCGCCGTTCCTGCCGGACGTACCGACCGTGAGCGAGCTGGGCGTGGCCGGTTATGACGTCGACCAGTGGTTCGGCATCCTCGCGCCGGCAAACACGCCGCCCGAGATCGTGCAAAAGCTCAACGCGGAAATCGCCAGGGCCGTCGCCAAGCCCGAGATCAAGGCTTCGCTGACGCAACTCGGCTTTGCCACGACCACCAGCACCCCCGCCGAATTCCAGAAGCTGGTGAACTCCGACATCGATCGCTGGCAGAAATTCGCGACAAAGATCAATCTGCTCGTCGACTGACCGCCCGGGGCACCGGCCGGGCTACAGCAGCCAGATCCCCTCACCTTCCCGCATTTCATCGTTGCCGCACGGGCGCAAGCCGACCCCGTGAGAGCGCGTTCGTCCCTATGCCCTCAATCCGCCGGGCAGGCAGGCCGCGTGCGGCTGTCAGGAAAACCGGCCGCGATAGCGGCCGGCCCATCCAGGATCACCTGCACTTATCCCTTTACGCACACCACCTGCCGCAGCGTATGCACCACCTCGACCAGGTCCGACTGCGCCGCCATCACCGCATCGATGTCCTTGTACGCCATCGGGATCTCGTCGATCACCGCGGCGTCCTTGCGGCATTCCACCCCTTCGGTGGCGTGCTTCTGGTCGGCCACGGTGAAGCGGCGCTTGGCTTCGGTGCGGCTCATGGTGCGGCCCGCGCCGTGGCTGCATGAGCAGAACGATTCCGGATTGCCTTTGCCGCGCACGATGAAAGAGCGCGCGCCCATCGAGCCGGGGATGATGCCCAGCTCGCCAGCGCGCGCACTGACCGCGCCCTTTCGTGTCACCAGCACTTCCTTGCCGAAGTGATGTTCCTTCTGCACATAGTTGTGGTGGCAGTTGACGGCTTCAAGCCGTGCCTGGAACGGCTTGCGCAGCACGCGCTGCGCCGCGGCCAGCACCGCCTCCATCATCAGCTCGCGGTTGCGGCGCGCGAATGCCTGCGCCCACGACACCGCGAAGACATAGTCTTCATAGTGCTGCGAGCCTTCGACAAGGTAGGCCAGGTCGCGATCCGGCAGGTTGGCCAGGTGGCGCCGCATGTCCTGCTGGGCCAGCGTGATGAAGGTGGTGCCGATGGCATTGCCCACCCCGCGCGAGCCGGAGTGCAGCATGAACCAGACCGCTTGCGACTCGTCCAGGCAGACCTCGATAAAGTGGTTGCCGGTGCCGAGCGTGCCCAGGTGGTTGCGGTGGTTGGTGCGCGCCAGTTGCGGGTATTTTTCGGTAATGCGGTGGAAATCCGCTGCCATGCCCGCCCAGACGGCGTCGACGTGCGTGGGCACAGACCCCCAGGCGCCCTCGTCGCGGCGCCCGCCCTGCGCGGTGCGGCCGTGCGGCACCGCGTGCTCGATCGCACTGCGCAGCGGGCCGAGGTTGTCCGGCAGGTCCGAGGCGGTCAGCGAGGTCTTTACCGCCATCATGCCGCAGCCGATATCCACGCCTACCGCGGCCGGGATCACCGCGCCCACGGTGGGGATCACCGAGCCGATGGTCGAGCCCTTGCCGAGGTGCACGTCCGGCATCACCGCCAGGTGGCGGAAGATAAACGGCATCTGCGCGGTATTGACCAGCTGCTGGCGCGCGGCGTCTTCCACGGGGACGCCGCGGGTCCACATCTTTACCGGCTTGCCGGCGCCGGTCTCGATAACGTCATAGTGCTGCCTGGCCGTCATGGTCTGTCCTGCTTTGGCATTGCGCTGCAGGTTAGACGGCCGGCTGCCGGAGGGATTCCGGAGAACGCCAGGCGGTCACTGCTCAGCCTGAGGGCCCTGCAGAAAGCCGGCGAAGCTGCCCAGGTCAACATTGCCGCCGGAGACGATGATGCCCACGCGCTTGCCCCGCACATCGAGCTTGCCGTGCAGCACGGCGGCGGCGGCCAGGCAGCCGGTGGGCTCGACCACGATCTTCATGCGGCCAGCGAAGAATTTCATCGTCTCGACCAGTTCGGCGTCCGAAACGGTCACAATATCGGTCACCCGTTCGCGGATCACGGCAAAGGTGTACTGGCCGAGGAAGGGGGTCTGGGCGCCGTCGGCAATGGTGCGCGGCGTGTCGATGCGGACGATCTCGCCGCTGCGCAGGCTGCGCTGGCCGTCGTTGCCGGCTTCGGGCTCGACGCCGTAGACCGCGCAGCCGGGCGACATGGCATGCGCCGCCACGGCACAGCCCGAGAGCAGCCCGCCGCCTCCCAGGCACACCGCCAGCACGTCCAGCGGGCCGGTTTCCTCCAGCAGCTCCTTGGCCGCGGTGCCCTGCCCGGCCATCACGTGCGGATGGTCGTACGGCGGAATCAGCGTCATGCCGCGCTCGGCGGCAATGCGCCGGCCCAGGGCCTCGCGGTCCTCGGTGTAGCGGTCGTACAGCACCACCTCGGCGCCATAGCCGCGCGTGGCCTCGATCTTGATCGCCGGCGCGTCCTGCGGCATCACGATCACCGCCTGCACGCCCAGCAGCCGGGCCGACAGCGCAATTGCCTGCGCGTGGTTGCCGGAGGAGAACGCCAGCACCCCGCCGGCCTTCTGCTGCGGCGTGAACTGGGCGATGGCGTTATAGGCGCCGCGGAACTTGAAGGCGCCGATGCGCTGGAAATTTTCGCACTTGAAGAACAGCTGCGCGCCGGTGGCCGCGTCCGCGGTCGAGGAAGTCAGCACGGGCGTGCGGTGGGCCGCGGCGCGGATAAGCTCGTGGGCGGCGGCGATGTCTTCGAAGGAAATCGGCAGGTCGGGCATGGCGGTGACGGTGTCGGTGGCGGTGGCGGTGGAAAGGGACGTGGAACAGGCAAGTCTACCCGTCCCGGTCCCCCGCTGCATCTGCCGCCCGCGTTTTGCCTCACCCTCTGCTTTCCCGCCTGAACCGCGTCGGCGCATGCCCGGTCCAGCGCTGAAACGCCCGGCGAAACGCTTCCTCACTGGCAAAGCCAAGCTGCTCCGCGATCCTGCCGATCGACCAGTTGGTCGTACACAGGCATTGTTCGGCGTACTCCTGCAGGTTGTGCTCGCGCAGTAGCCGGTAACTGCTGCCGTCGGCAGCGAGGCGGCGGCGCAGCGTGGGTTCACTCACATCAAAGCGTTCGGCCAACTCAGTCAATGTTGGCAGCCGCGCCCCATGTACCAGCGCCGCATGCAGGATGCCGCGCACCTGCTGGCTCAGTGATACGACCTCGACTGGCGCCCCGATCAGCCGGTAAGGAAAATCTTCCAGAAAGGCATCGAGTTCCGCCGCCTGGCGCACAACCGGCCGGTCGAGCAATGCCTCATCGAATTCAAACCCGTAGGTCTGAGCGCCGGACGTCACAACGGCATGGAACAAGCCAAGGAAAGGCATGGCGTCCTCACGCCGGGGATGCGCCAGGTAGACGTGGGTCGGACGTACCGGCTGGCCAATCAGCCAGCCGAACAAGAGCATGTAGAAGAAGAGCCCTGTCAGGTCCACCAGACAAGCCGCAGAACTCTTTGCGCGCCGCAGTGAGTCCATGCGGAACACCGCCTGGCCTGCGCTTTGCCCCAGGCTGAGCGCCCCGGCGCGCGGATACAGCATCGCGCAGAAGTCCGCAGCGCAGCGGATCGCCTCCCTTAGCGTCCGGCTGCTCAACACACAACGGCACAGCAAGTCCACTTCCTGCTTGCGCATTGGAGGGTGGCCATTGCCTTTTGCGACCAGGGCTTCCAGCTGCTCGATCGCGGCGCGATAGAGCGCGGTGAACTGCGCGGGCGGCGCCTGCCCGGATGCGCCGGCGGCAGGAGGCACCTCGACGCCCTGCCGCTTCAGTTCGTCTAGCAGGCGCTGCACCATGCCATGCGGAACTGGTACGGGATTCCCGGGTATGTAGGAGGCATTCATGGGCGCTCGTCCTGATTGCTTCGGTAGCGGTTGTTGATCATCCGGGTAGGGATCCCGTGCGGCCGGGCCTCACATAATCATCCAGGCACTTCCACCCACGCAAAAAGATGCGCGCGGCCCGGGCCATGGAGGTTGCCACGCCATGAACGCCTTGCCCATACGGGACAACCCACGGGACACCCATGACCGCGCATTCCGCCCGCAAATCTCCGGCGCCGATCTCGCAGCCTTGCTGCACCCTGCCTGATCCGCGCGAGACACAGCCATGATCCACATACTCGATGAAATCGTGCTCGCGCCCGAGCACCTGCCCACTGTGCTGACCCAGCTGGAAAGCCAATACCTGCCCGGCAGCGCCACGAGGGGCCTGGTGCTGCTGCAGCGCTGGGTTTCTCCGCCCGTGGCGATAGAAGATGCGCCCGATACGTTATGGCTGCTGTGGCAGGTGGCGGATGCGCCAGCCTACTACGCCATGCGCGCCGGCATCGATGCTCCGGCCCTCGCCTTCTGGTCAATCGTCAACACGCTGTGTGATACCCGCCGGCGCCACGTAATGGCCGATGCGGCATGTGGCCTGTCCCGGCACAAGGAGTATTGCGATGCGGCTTGAGACAGCCCAGATACGGATTCACACCAACCTCTGCACCGGGAAGAGCACACAGGAGCAAGCACTGCTTGCCAGGATCGAATCCCTGCCAGGCCTGCGCCAGGTTGCGATTGGCCGGAACCTGGCGGGAAGCTGGGGGGCCGGGGACTACACGCTCGACCTGCGATTCGACCCGGCGCCATCCGGCTCGACCGGTCACGACGACGGCCTGGCTGCCGCGCTGGAGGGCGTGGCACAAGTAGACCGCGTCGCCTATAGCCCGATCTCGGACGGGCTGCGGGCACCTCAGCTGCGCCAGGGGATCTGGCGCACGCTGATGTTTCGAGTCCGGCCCGAAGCACCCGAGTGCCAGGTCCGCAGCCTTGAGCAGGATCTGCTGCGCATGCCTGAGTACATGCCCGGCATCCTCAACTGGCGGCTCGCCCGCGTCCTGTCGCCCGGCACATGGACCCACGTCTGGCAGCAAGAGTTCGCCAGCGCAGAGGATCTCCTGGGCGAATACCTGATGCACCCCTTCCATTGGGGCCACGTCGACCGATGGTTCGATCCCGAGTTTCCCGAATGGACAGTCCAGGCGATATCCCATGCTTTCTGTCCACTCGCAACCAGCCTGATTGCCAACCACAACCGTAGAGAGGAATACGCGCCATGAACGGACACGGGAAACCGATGGAGAAGAACATGCGCGCTGTCGTCATCGACCGCACCGGCGGGCCGGATGCACTCAGGCTTGCGGACGTCCCGACGCCGGAACCCGCTGCCGGCGAAATCCTGATCCGCGTAGCCTGCGCGGGTGTGAACCCCGCGGACTGGAAATGCCGTGAAGGCTATCTGAGTCGCTTCATGCCATACCGCTTCCCGTTCGTGATCGGCTTCGATGCCAGTGGCGTCGTGGCAGCCGTGGGGGCTGGCGTGAAGGACTTCGTCCCGGGCCAGCGCGTGTTCATGCAAACGGAGGTTGGCGCAGGCAAATGGGGTTCCTATGCCGAGTACGTTGCGGTCTCGCAGGATTGCGTGGTGCCGATACCCGACAACCTGGGATTTGCTGAAGCCGCCGCCGTCCCGACGCCGGCGCTGGCGGCCTGGACGGGACTCTTCGACGAAGGCGGCCTCAAGCCGGGCCAGACGGTGCTGGTGCATGGTGGCGCCGGGGCGGTTGGCACGTTTGCTGTGCAACTGGCAACGGCAGCCGGCGCTTCCGTTGCCGCCACTTGCAGCGCAGCACGCCAGGATGAACTGATGGCGCTCGGCTGCGACAGGGCCATTGACTACCGTTCCAGCGACATCGCTGGCTCCCTGGCGGCATGGGCGCCGGCTGGCGTCGACGTGGTCCTGGACTGCGTTGGCTGCGGCACCCTGCCGAACGGCATCGACCTGCTCAGGCCCGGCGGCATCCTTGTCGCCATCCTGACCCTAGTCAATGGCGACAACGGCCCGGATTCCGCCGAAGCCACGCGGCGGGGCATGCGCACCGCCGTGGCGTACAGCAAGATGCCCGGCGGCGCGCGGCTGCGCGAGATCGCCTCGCTGATCGCAAGCGAGCGCGTGCGACCGCCTCGCATCGCGTGCCTGCCGCTGGAACAGGCCGGACGCGCGCTCGACCTGGTCCAGTCGGGCAAGGCGCCAGGCAAGCTGGTGCTGCGCATCGCCGAGCTGAGCAATGCCTGATCGCAGGCGGTGCAACGCCAGCCTGTCAGCCCGATGGTGCACGACCATCACACCATGGAAACCGGAGGAGAGACAATGAAGACCAAGGCCTTGCTGTGCACGATAGCCGGTGCGGTGCTAGCCGCCTCACAGCTGAACATACCGTCCTTTGCCGCGATGACGCCTGACGAAGTCAGGCGCCTGGACGGCCCGCTCACGCCAATGGGCGCCGAACGTTCCGCCAACAAGGACGGCAGCATCCCCGCGTGGAGCGGAAGATGGCAGTCGGCGCCCGCGGGCCTGACTTTCCGGCCGGGCGACGCCTATCCTGATCCCTATGCGTCGGAACAACCGCTCGCAACGATCACGGCGCAGAACGTGGAGCAGTACCGTGCCCACCTGAGCGACGGCCAGCTCGCCATGTTCAAGCTGTACCCGACGACATTCAAGATGGCGATCTATCCCAGCCATCGCGACTTCCGCTACGGCGATGGCGTCTACCAGGCGATCCAGCACCACGCCCCCAGAACGCAGCTGACGACGGACGCGAACGGCCTCAAGGACTATCCGCCTACCGCGCCGTTTCCTGTCCCCAAGAGTGGGCTGGAGCTGATGTGGAATCTTCGCTTCTCTTCCGCCATTGCCGAAGAGTCAGCCGTCTACGACCAGGCAGTTGTGTATCGCGACGGCAAGATCGCATGGGGCAAGTGGAAATATGACATCTGGTCACCGGTCAACGGCACCGCGTTTGAGAAAGGCTCGCCGCTGGTCAACCGTACCTTCGCTCGCGTGGAAACCGAACTGCCCTTGCGCGAACGCGGCAATATCATTGTTTCCCACAACTTTTGGGATCGTGAAGGCTCGGATACGGCGAGAACCTGGCAATACAATCCCGGTACCCGTCGCGTGCGGCAGGCCCCCGAGTTCGGCTTCGACCAGCCGTTGGGGCCGGGAGGCTTCCGTACGGTGGACGACGATCGCCTGTTCAATGGCTCTGGCGAACGTTACGACTGGAAGATTGTCGGCAAGCGGGAAATCTATATCCCCTACCACAACTACAAGCTGGTCGATCCCGGCGTCAGGTACGCCGAGCTGCTGGGCCCGAACCATGCGGCCCCTGAACTGATCCGCTACGAACTGCACCGCGTCTGGGTACTCGAAGCCAGACTGAAGCAAGGCTTCCGGCATCAGTATGCGAAGCGTCTCCTGTACCTGGACGAAGACACCTGGATGGCAGTCCTTGCCGACAACTACGATGCCCGCGGCCAGCTATGGCGAACCAATATGCAATCGTCGCTTTACGCCTACGATGCGCGGCGCTACTACCCGGCGGTGGCGTTCTACCATGACCTCACTGCGGGCTCCTATCTGGCGGACCGGCTCACCAATGAAGGGAAGCCGGTACGCCTGAACAGCAGTCCGCAGTTTGGCGAAGCGCATTTTTCCCCGGATTCGATCCGGGGGTCGGGGCATTGACTGCCAGACTGCTATTGCTGACGCACCTGACTAAGCCGGCTCAAGAGGCCTGCATAGGTGCGTTAGCCGGTGATCGGCGGAAACACGTACCACGCGCCATTGCGGTGACGGAAGAAGGCAATGGACAGGCGCCGCGTGGTTCGGGTCGACTCCACACACACGACACACCCCTTATGGTTCGCAAGGTGCCTGAAGCAGGCGACCCGGGCCGGGCTGGCGTTGGTAGGCGACAACCACTTTTCTACCAACGCGTGTAGCGAATTAGCTGTCCTGCGCATCGTGTCACTCCTTCCGAGGCACGCCTCACTGGTAACGCACGCTGCATTCGGCACGTCCTTGATTTCAAGGTTAGTTGCGCAACATCGCCAACGCCTTCAGTCAGGGACAACAATACGCATCAGGATGCACTGAATCGTCCGTAGGAAATGCCTGACAAGGGGTGCCAAAGCACCGATCCGGCACTTCGGAGCGGCACGGAGACTGCCGCCCCGGCCCGATCAGCGCACGGTCCTGGCAACGCTTCCAACGTGCCGAGCGGAGTTGCCATGATCGCCAGCGCGCCAATACAACGCCGGCGCGCGACGGCCGGCGTTGTATTGCAGTCCCGCCCGGCGTTACGCCAGCATCCGCACCAACGGCTCCCGGTCCCACTGCCGCGTCTTGGCCACCGCGATAAAGCGCGCCGTATCGCTGGCCGGCACCACCCCGTTGTCGGGCTTTAGGTTGGCCTGCGCCAGCAGCGCTTCGCCGCCGCCATCGGCCGCGATGGCCTTCAGGTGCGCGTAGGCAAAGCAAACGAAGTCCAGCGCCGCACTTTCCTGCGCCAGCTGGGCCGCGCCGTCGGCAGACAGTATCACCGCCACCGCATCGAACATCACAGAAGGGGTACCGGCAAGCTGGCCGTCCGCGGCCAGCCTGGTGCCGTCGGCCAGCACCGCGCCGCCAACCCTGGGCGCGACAATCTTGACCGTGGCGCCGGCGGCGATGGCTGCCTGCCGGATGGCCTCGACGGTGGCGCCATCGGAGCCATCGGCAACCAGGATGCCGACCTCGCGCCCCTCCAGCGTGTCCTTCATGCGGCCGATGATCTGCAGTGCCGGCGACGGCGGCAGATCCTGCACCGGTGCGGCGGCGGGCAGCGGATCGGGCAACTGGTCCAGCGCCAGGCCATCGGCGACGCGCCGGCCCAATCCGTCGTCGATATTGCGCAGGTGCGCCACCATGCGCTCGCGCACGTGCACATGCTCGACCTTGGACAATTCGAACACCAGCGCAGAGGCGATATGCGCCTGCTCTGCGCGGGTCTGGCTGCGGAAGAACATGCGCGCCTGGCTGTAGTGGTCGGCAAAGCTCTCGGCGCGGATGCGGCCCTTGTCGCCCTGCTCGGGCGCGCGCGCGCTGGGGAAGCCCAGGTCGGGCGCCTCGCGCGGGGATGCGTCGTCGAGCGAGCTGGGATCGTAGGCCACGCGTCCGCGCGGCACCTCCATCTGCATATGGCCATCGCGCTGGTGGTGGGCGAACGGGCACTTGGGCGCGTTGACCGGGATCTGGTGGAAGTTCGGCGAGCCCAGCCGCAGCAACTGCGTGTCGAGGTAAGAGAACAGCCGCCCCTGCAGCAGCGGGTCGTTGGAGAAGTCCACCCCCGGCACGATGTTGGCCGGGCAGAACGCCACCTGCTCGGTCTCGGCAAAGAAGTTGTCGGGCCAGCGGTCGAGCACCATGCGGCCGATGATCTTCAGCGGCACCGTCTCTTCCGGGATGATCTTGGTGGGATCCAGGTGATCGAACGGGAATTTCGCCGCGTCGTCCTCGGTGAACAGCTGCACGCCGAGCTCCCATTCCGGAAAGTTGCCCGACTGGATCGCGTTGAAGAGGTCGCGGCGATGGAAGTCGGGATCGGCGCCGGCGATCTTGACCGCCTCGTCCCACACCGTCGACTGCAGCCCCAGCTTGGGCCGCCAGTGGAACTTGACGAAGGTGGAGTTGCCTTGCGCATCGAGCAGCCTGAAGCTGTGCACCCCGAAGCCTTCGATCATGCGCAGCGAGCGCGGGATGGTGCGGTCCGACATGATCCACATCACCATGTGCATCGACTCGGGCGTAAGCGAGATGAAATCCCAGAAGGTGTCGTGCGCGCTGGCAGATTGCGGGAAGCCGCGGTCCGGCTCCATCTTGACCGAGTGGACCACGTCGGGGAATTTCATTGCGTCCTGGATAAAGAACACCGGGATGTTGTTCCCGACCAGGTCCCAGTTGCCTTCCTTGGTATAGAACTTGACCGCGAAGCCGCGCACGTCACGCGGCGTGTCGACCGAACCGGCGCCGCCGGCCACGGTGGAGAAGCGGGTGAAGACCGGCGTCTTCTCCCCGACTTCGGTGAGCATCCGGGCAGTGGTGTAAGGCGCAAGCGACTCGGTCAGCTCGAAGTAGCCATGCGCGGCCGAACCGCGTGCATGGACGATCCGTTCCGGGATGCGCTCATGGTCGAAGTGTGTAATTTTTTCCCGCAGGATGAAATCTTCGAGCAAGGTGGGGCCGCGCGGATTTGCCCTGAGCGAGTTCTGGTTGTCCGGGACCGGAATGCCTTGCGCGGTGGTCAGCGGCGGATGGCTGCCGCCGGCGGTCTGGTGCAGTTCGCCGCCGGTGCCGCGCCGGGCGTCGCCGTAGCCCGCCGGCGTGCCTGCTGCCGGCTGGCCTGCAGCGTTGTTTGCCATGGGCTTTGCCTGTTTGTCGGCCATATCGATCTCCTTGCGCTGGTAGTTGGAGGACGGGAGGAATGGGAACCTTCGCGATCGGGGCTTGCTATCGGCCAGATAGTTGATATCTATTGAGTGCCTTACGCCGATAACAGGGCCATCCAACTGCCAGCAATTGCCGGGCCTGCCGATATGGAACGCCTGGCTGCAAACCCAAGGACGCCGAATGTGCTTCGCGTCAGCCTTCTTAACTGGCAAAAAAAAACCGGCACGGGAGGCGCAATGCCCGCGTGCCGGCGTGAGGAAGGGCTGGACCGTTGTCCTACTCCTCCTGAAAAGCCTCCTCCCGCTTCGCCTTGATCGACGGCAGCGCCACCACGGCCACCAGCGCCGCGGCGGCCACCAGCAAGCCCAGCGACAGCGGGCGTGTGGTGAACACCGAGAAGTCCCCTCGCGACAGCAGCAAGGTACGGCGGAAGTTCTCCTCCATCATCGGCCCAAGCACGAAGCCCAGCAGCAGCGGCGCGGGTTCGCAACGCAGCTTGTGGAAGATGTAGCCGATCAGGCCGCACGCGGCCGCGGCGAAGACATCAAAGACCGTGTTGTTGACCGAATAGACGCCAATGCAGCAGAACGTCAGGATGGCCGGGTACAGGAAGCGATACGGCACGGTCAGCAGCTTGACCCAGATGCCGATCAGCGGCAGGTTCAGCACCACCAGCATCAGGTTGCCGATCCACATCGAGGCGATCAGGCCCCAGAACAGCGCCGGGTTGCTGGTCATGACCTGCGGCCCCGGCTGGATGTTGTGGATCGTCATCGCGCCCACCATCAGCGCCATCACCGCGTTGGGCGGGATGCCCAGCGTCAGCAGCGGAATGAACGAGGTCTGCGCCGCGGCATTGTTGGCCGATTCCGGACCGGCCACGCCTTCGATCGCGCCCTTGCCGAATTCATGCGGATGCTTCGACGTCTTCTTCTCCAGCGAATAAGCGGCGAAGGATGCCAGCGACGCGCCGCCGCCCGGCAGGATGCCCAGCGACGAGCCCAGCACGGTGCCGCGCAGCACTGCCGGGATCATGCGCCTGAAGTCTTCCTTGTTCGGAAACAGGCCGGTGACGCGGTCGGTAAAGGTCTCGCGGTGCTCCCTTTGCTCCAGGTTGGCGATGATCTCGGCAAACCCGAACAGGCCCATCGCGAGCGCGGTGATGCTGATGCCATCGGTCAGTTCCGGCACGTCGAACGAGAAGCGCGCCGCGCCCGAGTTCACGTCGGTGCCAACCAGGCCCAGCAGCAGCCCCAGCACGATCATCGCCACCGCCTTGACCAGCGAGCCCGACGCCAGCACCACGGCGCCAATCAGCCCGAGCACCATCAGCGAGAAATACTCGGCGGGACCGAACTTGAAGGCCAGCTCCGACAGCGGCGTGGCGAACGCGGCCAGGATCAGCGTGGCCACGCTGCCCGCGAAGAACGAGCCGATGCCCGCGGTGGCAAGCGCCACGCCGGCCCGCCCGCGCCGCGCCATCTGGTAGCCGTCGAGCGTGGTCACCACCGCCGAGGACTCGCCCGGCAGGTTGACCAGGATGGCGGTGGTCGAGCCGCCATACTGCGCGCCGTAGTAGATGCCGGCCAGCATGATCAGCGCGGCCACCGGCGGCAGCGTGTAGGTGATCGGCAGCAGCATGGCGATGGTGGCCAGCGGCCCCAGCCCCGGCAGCACGCCGATCAGCGTGCCCAGCACGCAGCCGAGGAAGGCATAGGCAAGGTTCTGCAGCGACAGCGCGGTAGAGAACCCGAGTGCGAGATGACTGAGAAGTTCCATCGGGGGTTTCCTAGTTGGTGAAGATCGCCGGCCACACCGGCATCTGCAGGTTGATGCCGTAGACGAAGGCAACCGTGCTGATCGCCACCAGCACCACCGCGTTCAGGATGGCGCCCTTCCAGGTGAATTCATGGCTGGCCATCGACGACACCAGCACCAGGGCCAGCACCGACAGCACCATGCCCAGCGGCTTGAGCACGAGGCCGAACAGCACGACCGAGCCGAGGATCCATAGCAGCGTCTTGATGTCCCAGCGGGCCATATGGTCGGCATCGCCTTCTTTCGACATGGCGCCGAACGCCACCACGGCGCCGAGCAGCGCCAGCACGATGCCGAGCCAGAACGGGAAATATCCGGGGCCCATCCGGGCGGCGGTGCCCATGGAGTAGCCACGGGCGACGAAGGAAAAACTCAGCCCGACGACGATGAACATCAGGCCGGACAAGAAGTCGGTTTGTTTGCGTATGCGCATGCAGGATCCTTGAAGCTGGGGGGCGACAGAAGGCGCCAACGGGGTGGCGCCGGCTTCTGGAGCCCGAACAATACATCATGTCGTGATATATTTTCAGGTGTGCAAGGGTTATTCCTTAGGTATCGGGCAGCACGGCAGCCGCTTAAGACACGTCAGCGATCACCATTACACCGAGACAAAGAAGACATGGCGACGCATGCTGGCCGCAACCGCGGCACACGATGCAACAGCGGGAAAGAAGCGGAGAAAGCCGCGCAGGCACCAGCGTGAGCGCTGGTGCCTGCGCGGCCTGTTCTGCCTGTCGCGCTCGGTCGGCATTCTCGCGCGCGCGTGGGAGCAGACCTGCCAGGGCGGGCGCAACCAGGGACCGATCCCGCGCAAGTTCCTGTGGACCTATGACGGCGCGCCGCGGCGCGACGTGCCTTAGACAGTCATTGATGAATCATTGCTGGCAAGGCAGAGCACAACGTATCGCGGCACCAGTCATCCTTTTCCTATATCGATGTCGGCGCTCCACCGACAGCGAAGACAGAATCCGGCCACTAGTATCCATGCAACAAGCAGTCACGCCTCCCACAAAGCACTGATGCCGTCTCCGGCGTCCGGGGTTGCGGCTGCGCTCCGCAACCCGAGAGAAGGAGAACGATCATGGATCGACGCCAGTTCCTGAAGTGGGGAAGTTTCATGACCGTCACGATCGCCGCCGGCGGCCTGACTGCCTGCGGGGGCGGTGGCGACGACGATGAGCCGGATACCGGCAATCCGGAAAACTTCAATTTCGTACACGGCGTCGCCTCGGGAGATCCCAGGCCTGACAGCGTGGTGGTGTGGACCCGCGTCGAAGGCAACAACGGCAAGCGGCCCGTGGTGGTGCGCCTGCAAGTGTCGACGCAGCAGGATTTTCCGCCGCAATCACTGCTGGTCAACGAGCCGCTGATGGCCCGTCCGGAATGGGACTACACCATTCGCAACAAGGTGACGGGACTCACCGCCGGCACGCGCTATTACTACCGTTTCCTGCTCGGCAACCGCCCCAGCACCGTGGGCCGCACACGCACCGCCGCCGCGGCCGGCACGCCGCTGTCACAACTGCGCTTTGCCTTCGTCAGCTGCCAGGACTGGAACGCCAACCACTGGGCCGGCATGGAAGAACTGGCGCAGCAGGACCTGGATTTCATCGTCCACGTGGGCGACTACATCTACGAAGCCGTTCCCGGCGGCTCGCGCGCCGGCCTGGTGGAAGACCGCCACGCCGCGCTGCAATTGCCCAATGGCACGGTGCTGCCGGATGGCAGCGTCTACGCCACCACGCTCGACGACTACCGCTACCTGTACCGCAGCTATCGCAGCGATACGCGCCTGCAGGCGCTGCATGCGGCCTTCCCGATGATCGCGATCTGGGACGACCATGAGTTCTCCGACAACTGCTGGCAGGACCGCCAGACGTACGACTCTGACGACGACCTGACCCCGCACACCGCGCGCCGGCGCGCCGCCAGCCAGGCGTGGTTCGAATACCTGCCCGCCGACGTCAGCCTCGACACCAGCAATCCGTCGTTCCAGAACATCCAGATCTACCGCGCCTTCACATTCGGCAACCTGGCCACGCTGCTGATGACCGACGAACGGCTGTATCGCGCCGACCACATCATCCCGGAGGAATCCACCGGCCGCGCGGTCGGCAGCCTGTACTTCGTTCCCGCCGCCACACTGGCCACGGCCGAGGCGCAGAAGATCAGCGAAGCCGGCAATGCGCTGACGCCGGTATCGATGCTCGGCGATGCACAGCGCGCGTGGTGGCAGGACCGTGTCGGCGGCGCCAATACGACATGGAAGCTGTGGGGCAACCAGCTGTCGCTGTTGCGCATGCAGGTCGACATCACCAAGGCCGTGGCCGACCTGATCGCACGGGCGCTGGTGCAGGCCTACAGCGCGCTGTCATCGCTGCAATCCGCCATCGCCAGTGCGCTGGAAAGCGACCTGGCCGCGGCCAAGGCGGCTGGCACCTATGCCAACCTGGCGTACACCGCACTGCGCGACGTGCTGTCGCAGGCCGGCATCGATGCGGCGGCCTTCGATGCCAACATCCGGCCAGTGATTGAGAGCCGGCTCCCGGCGATCGCGCTGCTCGACCGCTTTATCCTCAATGCCGACCAGTGGGATGGCTACAACGCCGAGCGCAAGAACCTGATGGCGTTCCTGAAGGCCAACGGCGTGCGCAACGTGGTGGCGTTGAGTGGCGACATCCACGGGTTCTTCAGCGGGCAAGTGATGGACGACTACGATGCGGCGTCGCCCACGCCGGTGATGGTCGACCTGGTGACGGCGGGGTTGTCGAGCAATACGCTGCTGAGTTCGTTCCGCGCGATTGTCGACAACGACGAGGCGTTTGCCGCGTTGCGCGAGCTGGTTTACAGCGAGGTAGGCGGGGTGCTGATCAATGCGTTCGACACTACGTTGCGCACCTTCAACGCCTGGATCCGCCACGCCGACACCAACGCGGAAGGGTATGCGCTGGTGACATTGACGCCCGACAAGCTCAGCTGCACATTCCATACGCTGAAGTCCATCAGCGGCGGCGCCGCACCGGCGCTGCCGGCGACTGATAGCACACGGGTGCTCGAAGTGGCGGCAGGCACTGCGGATGTGAACGTGCTCTAGCGGGATGGGCGCGGTGGGCGATTATCCGGCTGCGGCACGAGTCCGCTCAGGTCCCTGCCAGGCCCGCCGCGATCTTGCCCGCAATGCCGGCCAGCGGTGCAACGAACTTCGCCTCCGCCTCGGCCGGCTTGAGCGCGCGCGACAGGTAGACCACGTTCAGGCTGCCGAGCACGCGCTCGCCCGCACGCAGTGGCACGGCAATGGCGCTGATATTGCGCTGCTCGCTCCAGTCGCCATGGTTGGTGCTGAAGCCGTCCTGCCGCACACGCTTCACCAGGTTCTGCACGAACTGCGCATCGCTGGCGAGCGCGGCCTGGCGCTCGCCGCCGGCACCTGAGCGCAGCATCGCGACGATGCTCTCCTGCTCGGGCTCGGTGCAGTTGGCAAAGTAGGCGCGCCCCGACGCCGTCAGCAGCATCGGCAGCCGCCGCCCGACCATGGCACGGTGGAACGACAGCGGACTGAATCGATGCGTGGTCTCGCGGATGATCATCGCGTCGCCATCGGGCGTGGTCAGGTCGGAGGGCCACACCACCTGTTGCAGCAGTTCACCCATCAGCGGCGCGGCGGTGGTGGAGATCCACTCGTCGTCGGTAAAGCCTTCGCTGAGCGTGCGTACCTGCAGCGTCAGGCGGAAGGTGTCGTCCGACTCGCTGCGGCGAACGAAGCCCTGCGCCAACAGCGTCTCCAGCAGGCGCCGCACCGTGGTGCGGTGCAGCCCCGTCTCCTGCGCCAGTTGCTGGGCCGTCGCGCGCCCGCTTTCCATGCGGTTCAGCGCCCGCAGCACATCCAGGCCCCGCGTCAGTCCCCTGACATTGGCGTAAATGGCATCCCGCTCCAGCGCCATAAAAAATCCTTTTAAATCAACGTTGTGCACTCTTTGCACAGTTTGCACATTTTTTTTGCCGCAGGCAACGCGGTCTCTAGACTTCCGTTCAAAGCAAGCCCCCCGAATGCAGGCACCCTGCACAGAACCTGGAGACAACCGATGTCGACGCAAGCCGCCCCGGCCACCGCGGTCAATACTTCCATCACTTCCACCGCTGCCGCCAAGCCGTTCCAGAGCATCTGGGCCGACCTGCGCGGCGTCAGCTTCACCCAGGGCTGGCTCGATGCCGGCGGCATCCAGACACGCTACCTGCACGCCGGCGACCGCGGCAAGCCCGCGCTGATCCTGCTGCACGGCGTCGGCGGCCACGCCGAGGCCTATGTGCGCAACCTGAAGGCGCACGCCGAGCACTTCGACGTCTGGGCCATCGACATGATCGGCCACGGCTGGACCGACAAGCCCGACGGGCCGCGCGAGGTGTCGGCCTATGTCGACCATGTGATCCGCGTGCTCGATGCGCTCGGCATCGAACGCGCCTCGTTCAGCGGCGAATCGCTGGGCGGCTGGGTCGCCTCGCAACTGGCGATCGACCACCCCGAGCGCGTCGAGCGCCTGGTGCTGAACACCGCCGGCGGCTCGCAGGCCGACCCGGTGGTGATGGAACGCCTAAAGACGCTGTCGATGCGCGCGGTCGAAGACCCGAGCTGGGACTTCATCAAGGCGCGCGTGGAATGGCTGATGGCCGACAAGTCCAAGGTGTTCGATGACCTCGTCGCCACGCGCCAGGCGATCTATGCGCAGCCCGGCATGGTCGAGGCGCAGCGCGGCAACATGGTCCTGCAGGACATGGAGACGCGCCAGCGCAATATCCTGCGCGCCGATGACTACGGCCGGATCCAGGCGCCGACTCTGGTGCTGTGGACCTCCGACGATCCCACCGCGGATGTGTCGGAAGGACGGCGCATCGCCACCATGATTCCCGGCGCGCTGTTCACGGTGATGGATGGCTGCGGCCACTGGCCGCAGTTCGAGGATGCCGACACCTTCAACCGCATCCACCTGAACTTCCTGCTCGGCAAGCCCGTGCCCGAGGCCACCACGGTCTGATGCGCTGCGCGCATCCCTGACGACTGGGCTGCGCGCATCCCTGACGGTCCGGGCCGCGCCCGGACACCCACAACACAGAACGGAGACAGACATGACCCACGCCATCGCCATGGCGGGCGCCGACGCTCGTCCTGACACTGTCGATTGCGACGTCGCCATCGTCGGTGCCGGGCCGGTCGGCCTGATGATCGCCAATATCCTCGGCCTGCAGGGCGTCAGCGTGGTGCTGGTGGAAAAGCTCGCGCAGATCATCGACTATCCGCGCGCCATCGGCCTCGACGACGAAGCGCTGCGCGTATTCCAGTCGGTCGGCCTGGCGCAGACGCTGCTGCCGCACACCACACCCAACCACTGGATGCGCTTCGTCACCGCGGGCGGACGCTGCTTTGCTTCGATCGAGCCGCGCACCGACGAGTTCGGCTGGCCGCGCCGCAATGCCTTTATCCAGCCGCTGGCCGACCGCATCCTGTTCGAGGGCCTGCAGCGCTTCCCGCATGTGCGCACGCTGCTCGGCCACGGCGTGGCGTCGTTCACGCATGACGGGCAAGGCGTGCAGGTCGACGCCGCCGACGAGGCCGGCCGGCCGGTGCGCATTCGCGCCGCCTACATGGTGGGCGCGGACGGCGGCAACAGCTTCGTGCGCCGCACGCTCGACATGCCGTTCGAAGGCCGCACCAAGCCCAACCAGTGGATCGTGGTGGACGTGCGCAACGACCCGATCGGCACGCCGCACATCTACATGCACTGCGACCCCGAGCGGCCCTATGTATCGGCCGCGCTGCCGCACGGCATCCGCCGCTTCGAGTTCATGGTCATGCCCGGCGAGACCGAGGAAGAACTGTCGCGCCCCGAGAACATGGCCGCGCTGATCCGCAAGGTCGTGGCCGACCCGGACAAGGTCGACTACATCCGCAAGCGCGTCTATACCCACAACGCGCGCTTGGCGCGCGACTTCCGCGCCGGCCGCGTGCTGCTGGCTGGCGATGCCGCGCACATCATGCCGGTGTGGCAGGGCCAGGGCTACAACAGCGGCATTCGCGACGCCAGCAACCTGGGCTGGAAGCTGGCGATGGTGGTCAAGGGCCAGGCCGGCGATGCGCTGCTCGACACCTACACCGCCGAGCGCCGCGCCCATGCGCGTTCGATGATCCACCTGTCGGAGGTGGCCGGCGACATCTTCGCGCCAGCCAGCCGCGCGGGCTCGGCGCTGCGCGATGGCCTCACGAAAGTGCTGAACCGCTTCCCCTCGGTCAAGCAGTACTTCGTCGAGATGCGCTTCAAGCCGATGCCGCGTTACGAGCAAGGTGTCGTGCTCTTGCCCGAAGGTCAGCGCCGCGCGCAACCGGGCCTGTTGGCCCGCTGGCTGGAGCGCTCGGGCAACTCCGCGCTGGGCCGACTGCTGGGCCTGATGAGCGAGAAGCGCGAATCGCTGGTCGGCCGGCTGGTGCATGGCCGCGACCCCGCCGGCTATGCGTCTTACGCGCCGGTGGGCCGCATGTTCATCCAGCCGCTGGTGCGCACCGAAGCCAATACCGTCGAGCGCCTCGACGACGTGATCGGCAACCGCTTCGCCATCGTCGGCTGGGGCACCGACCCGACCTTCGGCCTGACGGCGCAGGCGCGCGCGGTGTGGCGCCAGCTTGGCGGCGTGTTCGTGCTGGCCAAGCCGGATCCGCAGCTCGAATACCGTGACGACGTCCCCGATGGCGTGCTCGCCGTGGGCGACGTGCACAACCGGCTCAAGGACTGGTTCGGCAACCAGCCCGGCTCGGTGGTGCTGCTGCGGCCCGACCGCTTTGTCGCCGGCATGTGCTCGCCGCAGCAAATCTCGGACTCGGTGGTGGCGCTGGCGCGCAAGCTGGCCTTGCGCACGCCGGCTGCCGAGCAAGCCGAGGAAGCCGACACGCGTGCCGCCGCCCCTATCGTCGTCCCTACGGCCGCGCCTTCGTATGACGCGCAGACCGCCGCCGTCCGGCAGCTTGCCGCGGGAGCCTGACATGCCGATCCATCTGGAATGCCTGTCACACACCCCGCTGCACGGCTACTACGACCCCGCGCCGGAAGTCGTGGCCGAGGTCGAGCGCCTGCAGGCCGCGGCGCGCGCCCGCGTCCAGGCCTTTGATCCCGAACTCGTGGTGGTGTTCGCGCCCGACCACTACAACGGCTTCTTCTACGACGTGATGCCGCCGTTCTGCGTCGGCGTGGCGGCCAGCGCCATCGGCGACTTCAACAGCCTCGCCGGTCCGCTCGACGTGCCGCAGGACGTGGCGCTGGGCCTGGCCGAAGCGGTGATGGCACAGGACCTCGACGTGGCCGTGTCGTACCGCATGCAGGTCGATCACGGCTGCGCGCAGGCGCTGGAAGTGCTGGCCGGCGCGCTCGACCGCTACCCGGTGATCCCGGTGTTCATCAACTCGGTCGCGCCGCCGATGGCGAGCTGCCGCCGCGCGCGGCTGCTGGGCGATGCCATCGGCCGCTACCTGTCGGGTCTGGGCAAGCGCGTGCTGGTGGTCGGCTCCGGCGGCATCTCGCACGAGCCGCCGGTGCCGGAGATCGCCGGCGCCAGCGCGGAGGTGGCGGAACGCCTGATCGCGGGACGCAACCCGCCGCCGGCTTCACGCCAGGCGCGGCAGGAGCGCACCGTCGCTGCCGCGCGCGCCTTTGCCGGCGGCGACAGCCCCCTGCATGCGCTCAATCCCGACTGGGACCGCGCGTTCCTGGCGCTGCTCGCCAGCGGCGAGCTGACCGGCGTCGACGGCATGACCAACGACGGCATCACGCGCGACGCCGGCAAGTCGGCCCATGAGGTGCGCACCTGGATCGCCGCCTTTGCCGCGCTCGCCGCGGGCGGCGCCTACCGCGCCGAACTGGACTACTACCGCCCGATCCCGGAATGGATCGCCGGATTTGCGCTGATGCACGCCGCCGCTGCCAGCTGACCGCGCACCAAACCATCACAAGGACACAGCCATGCCCGACCAGGAAACCATCCTCGCCCTCGCCGCCCGCCTGCGCGAAGCCGAACGCGCGCGCGCGCCGGTGGCGCCGCTGCGCGGCGAGATCGCCGCCGACGACGCGGCCACCGCCTACGCAGTGCAACGCGCCAACGTCGCCGTCTGGCAAGCCGCCGGGCGCCGCGTGGTCGGCCGCAAGATCGGCCTGACCTCGCCCGCGGTGCAGCGCCAGCTGGGCGTTGACCAGCCCGACTTCGGCACCCTGTTTGCCGACATGGTCTACGGCGACGACGAGCCGATCCCGATGGCGCGCACGCTACAGCCCAAGGCCGAGGCCGAGGTGGCGCTGGTGCTGCGCCGCGACCTCGACGTGGCCGATGCCACCGTGCTCGACGTGCTGGGCGCGGTGGACTACGTGCTGCCGGCGATCGAGGTGGTCGGCAGCCGCATCGCCAACTGGGATATCTCGTATGTCGACACGGTGGCCGACAACGCTTCCAGCGGGCTGGTGGTAATCGGCGCGGTGCCGGTGCCGCTGGCTGGCCTTGACCTGAAGGCGGTGGAGATGGAAATGCGGTGCGGCGACGAACGCGTCTCGCACGGCAATGGCGCCGCGTGCCTGGGCCATCCGCTCAATGCCGCGGTGTGGCTGGCGCGCAAGCTCGCCAGCCTGCGCGACCCGCTGCGCGCCGGCGACCTGGTGCTGACCGGAGCGCTCGGGCCGATGGTGCCGGTGCAGGCCGGCAAGACCTACGAAGCGCATATCACCGGCGTCGGCACCGTGCGCGCGAAGTTCGCCGACAGCTGACACGCCCCCAGGAACCTTTGAACCCATAACTACAGAGAAACGGAGATAACCATGCAACGCCCCCATCGCGCGCATCGCCTCATTGCCAGGCTGCTCGCCCCCTTCGCCCCCTTCGCCATCGGCGCCGCCCTCGCCGCTCTGACCGGCAGCGCCGGCGCGGCCACGGCACAAGCGCCCGCCTTCCCCAACCGCCCCGTCACCATCGTGGTCCCGTTCCCGGCGGGCGGCATCACCGACATGATCGCGCGCCAGGTCGCGCAGCAGATGCAGACCGACCTCGGCAAGCCGGTGATCGTGGAGAACCGCCCCGGCGGCGGCGGGCAGATCGCCGCGCTGGCGGTCAAGCGCGCCGAACCGGACGGCCACACCGTATTCGTCGCGGCCACCGAGATGTTCGCGATCAACCCGGGGCTGTACCGCAATTTCTCGTATGACCCGCTCAGGGATTTCAAGCCGGTGACGGCGCTGGCGGCCTCGCCGCTGGTGCTGGTGGTGCCGCAGAACAGCCCGGCCAAATCGGTGAAGGACCTGGTGGCACTGGCGAAGTCGCGCGCGGACGGAGTCAACTACGCCTCGCAGGGCATCGGCTCGATCGGGCACCTGCTCGGCGGCCTGTTCGGTGACAAGTCCCGCGGCAAGTTCACCCACGTTGCCTACAAGGGCTCCGCGCCCGCGCTGCAGGACGTGATGGCGGGCCAGGTCGACATGATGTTCGACCCGGTCATCACCACCTCGCCGCTGATCAAGGGCGGCAAGGTCAAGGCGCTGGCGATCGCGTCGAGCAAGCGTTCACCCAGCCTGCCCGACGTGCGCACGCTGGCCGAGCTGGGCGTGCCCGGGCTGGATGCCGGCGTGTGGTTCGGCATGGTGGTGCGCAGCGGCACGCCCGACGCCGTGGTCGCACGGCTCAATGAATCCGCGCTGAAGGCGCTGAAGGCACCGGAAGTCGCCAGGCGGTTTGCTGACCAGGGCCTCGATCCGATGCCGATGAGCCCGCAGCAGTTCGGCACCTTCCTCGCCAGCGAAAACACGCGCTGGACCCCGCTGGTCAAGGCCAGCGGCGCCAGCGTCGAGTAACCCATCCAAGGAGAATCCCCATGACACGCAAGCTCAAGGCCGCCATCATCGGCTCGGGCAATATCGGCACCGACCTGATGATCAAGATCCTGCGGCATGGCCGGCATGTCGAGATGGGCGCGATGGTCGGCATCGACCCCGCCTCCGACGGCCTGGCCCGCGCGGCCCGCATGGGCGTGGCCACCACGCATGAAGGCGTGGAAGGGTTGGCCCGGCTGCCGGTGTTCGGCGACATCGACATTGTCTTCGACGCCACCAGCGCCGGCGCGCACGTGAAGAACGATGCGTTCCTGCGCGCGCTGCGCCCGGCGCTGCGCATGGTCGACCTGACCCCGGCGGCAATCGGCCCGTACTGCATTCCGGTGGTCAACGGCGCCGCGCACCTGGACGCGCCCAACGTCAACATGGTCACCTGCGGCGGCCAGGCCACCATCCCGATGGTGGCGGCGGTATCGCGCGTGGCGCCGGTGCACTATGCGGAGATCGTCGCCAGCATCTCCAGCAAGAGCGCCGGCCCCGGCACGCGCGCCAATATCGACGAATTCACCGAGACCACCTCGCGTGCCATTGAGCAGGTGGGCGGCGCGCGCCGCGGCAAGGCCATCATCGTGCTGAACCCGGCCGAGCCGCCGCTGATCATGCGCGACACGGTGTATTGCCTGAGCGAGCCGGCCGACCAGGACGCCATTGCCGAATCGGTGGCGCGCATGGCTGCCGACGTGCAGCGCTACGTGCCGGGCTACCGGCTCAAGCAAGCGGTGCAGTTCGAGCAAATCGCCGCGGACGCGCCGCTCAATATCCCGGGGCTGGGCCGCATTGTCGGCCTGAAGACCACCGTCTTCCTCGAAGTCGAGGGCGCCGCGCACTACCTGCCCGCCTATGCCGGCAACCTCGACATCATGACCAGCGCCGCGCTGAACACCGCCGAGAGCATGGCCGAAGCCATGCTGGCCGAGTCCACTGCGGCCTGAACAGGAACCACGCCATGAGCACCGACAAGAAACTCTATATCTCCGACGTGACGCTGCGCGATGGCAGCCACGCCATCCGCCACCAGTACAGCGTGGCGCAGGTCCGCCAGATCGCCGCTGCGCTCGACAGGGCCGGCGTCGATTCGATCGAAGTCGCGCACGGCGACGGGCTGCAGGGCTCCAGCTTCAACTACGGCTTCGGCGCGCATACCGACCTGGAATGGATCGAAGCCGTCGCTGAGGTGGTCAGCCACGCCAGGATCGCCACGCTGCTGCTGCCCGGCATCGGCACCGTGCACGACCTCAAGGACGCCTACCAGGCCGGCGCGCGCATCGTGCGCGTGGCCACGCACTGCACCGAGGCCGACATCTCGCGGCAGCATATCGAGGCGGCACGCGAGCTGGGCATGGAAGCGGTCGGCTTCCTGATGATGAGCCACATGACCACGCCGCAGCAGCTGGCGCAGCAGGCGAAGCTGATGGAGAACTATGGCGCGACCTGCTGCTATGTGGTCGACTCCGGCGGCGCGCTGACCATGGACGGCGTGCGCGACCGCTTCCGCGCGTTCAAGGACGTGCTCAGGCCCGAGACGCTGACCGGCATGCATGCGCACCACAACCTGAGCCTGGGCGTGGCCAACAGCATCGTCGCGGTGGAGGAAGGCTGCGACCGCATCGACGCCAGCCTGGCCGGCATGGGCGCGGGCGCGGGCAATGCGCCGCTGGAAGTGTTTATCGCTGCCGCCGAGCGCATGGGCTGGCATCACGGCACCGACCTGTACCAGCTGATGGACGCGGCCGACGACCTGGTGCGCCCGCTGCAGGACCGGCCGGTGCGGGTCGACCGCGAGACGCTGGCGCTGGGCTATGCGGGCGTGTATTCCAGCTTCCTGCGCCACAGCGAAGCGGCCGCGGCGCGCTATGGCCTCAAGACCGTCGACGTGCTGGTCGAACTCGGCCGCCGCCGCATGGTCGGCGGGCAGGAAGACATGATCGTGGACGTGGCGCTGGACCTGCTGAACGGATCGCAGAGCCAGGCCGCTAAGGCTCCAGCAGCCAGCTGATCTGCGTCAGCGCGTTAAGCGTGTGCTGCAGGTGCTCGCGCATCGCCTCCGAGGCTTCCTCGTTGCGCTGGCGCGCGAGCAGGTCCAGCACGTGCAGGTGCTGCTTCGCGTGTTCGGGGTAGCGCTCGCGGTCGCGCATCGAGCGGTAGGACAGCAGCCGGCGCACGCGGTTGACGCGCCGGATGGTGTCGATGAAGAACGGGTTGCCAGACGCCTCGACCAGTGTTTCGTGGAAGCGCACGCCGCGGTCGTGCAGCTGGTCGGCGCTGTCGGTCTCGATGCCGCCTTCCAGCAGGTGCCGCTCGGCAGCGCGCAGCCGCTCGATCGCCTGTGGCTCGAGCCGGTAGGTGGGCTCGAGCAGCGCGGCCGGTTCCAGCGCCAGCCGCAGCCGGTAGGACTGCAGCAGCGAATCGGGCGTGGTCAGCATCGACGAGAACTCCCAGCCATAGCCGGGCTTGCGCTCGCCCCAACCCTCCTGCGCAATCCGCTTGAGCACGGTGCCCAGCTGGGTGGCAGTCAGGCCGTAGTGCTGCCGCAGGTGGTGCTCGGAAACCTGCGTTTCCAGCGTGCCCTGCAGCAAGTCTTCGGCGATCTGGAAATACGCCGCGGTGGCCGGGTCGGGCTCGACCAGGCCCAGCTGCGATGCAAACTCCGCGGCCGGCGCCGCCACCGGCCGCGCCAGGAAGAAACCGCGGTTCTTCTCGCGCGTGAGCACGCCCTTCTCGTGCAGCAGCGCGAGCGCCTCGTTGACGGGCGAGCGCGATACGCGCAGCTTGTCGGCCAGCATCTGCGCCGGCAGGTGCGCGCCGACGGTCAGGCCTTCGGCCTGGATCAGCGCAACGATCTGGGTGGCAATGGATCGGTCGTGGTTCATGGTCTGCGGCCGTGGCGCGGCTTGCATGTGACGCCGGGGCGCTGCCTGTGTTGGCGGCGTCACCCGGCGGGCCGGCCAGGCGGGAGCGATGGGTGCGCCAGAAGCTTACCGCAATCCGGAGACCGGGCTCTCGCGAGCTGTCATGCGTGGGGCAGCGCGGTGAAGGCAGGGAAGCTTTCCAGCTGCGCCGCGAGCGCGGCCAGCGCAGGGTGCGCCGCCCGGTCGACGTGACCGGGCAGCAGCGCCTGGGTGAAGGTCCACACCACGCCGGCGGTCAGCGTGGCCTGGCTCACGGCCGCCTCATCGGCCGGCACGGGCATGCGCGCGATCTCGTCTTCCAGCAGCGCAAAGGCACTGGTGCGCTGGCCATCGACGCGCTCCACCCACGGCCGGTGAACCTTCTCCGCCGGCCTCAGGTTGTGCTCGTACACGTGCTGCACGGCCTTCTCGCTGGCCGCCAGCGCCAGGCCGATGGTGCGCAGCGCGCGCTGGCGCTCTTCCAGCGCGGCCGGCATCAGGCTGCGGCCGGCCAGCGCTTCGGCGTAGTCGATGATCAGCGTCGAGTCCATCAGCACCACGCCGTTGTCGCACACCAGCGACGGCGCCTTGACCACCGGGTTGATGGCGCGGAACTGGTCGAAGGTGCGGAACACCGAGATGGATTCGTGGGTGAACGGCAAACCCAGCAGGCGCAGCGTGATGGCGGCACGGCGCACGTAGGGGGAATCGAGCATGCCGATGAGTCGCATGGGTATGGCTCCGGGTTGGTGGTGGTTGTGCGAGGCTGATTATGATCCGGCACGCGCTATCACCGCCAGCGGTTTGCTCCCCTCTCCCGCGAAGTGGGAGAGGGGCCGGGGGTGAGGGCGGGCGCGGGCATACCGATGGGCTGGACTTCGTTGACGCGCCGGCCCTCACCCCCACCCCTCTCCCGCGAGCGGGAGAGGGGTGCATTTGTGCGGGATGTCGGCAGGCGCCAATGCCTTCGCAAACCCGGCGCCTTATCCCTCCTCCCACCGCAATTTCCCCAACGCCGCCACCAGCGACACCACCACGTCATCCTCCTGCGCCTGCCGCCGCCACATCACCCCCACCGGCGGCAAGTCCCAGCTCAGCGCATGCGGCAGGACCGCCGCGCCCCCGCCTTCGACCAACTCCACGGCCACCGCGCGCGGCACGATGGTGGTAGCCGCCGCGTGGTTGCGCAGCAGCGTGGCCATGGTCTTGATCGAGTAGGTCTCGACGATCGGCACCGGCTGCGCCACGCCGGCCACCGCCAGGATGGTGTTGATGGTGCGCCGGATCGGCGTGTTCGGCGGCGGCAGGATCCAGTCGCGTTCGGCCAGCCGGTGCCAGTCGAGCGGCCCGCGCCCGAGCCGGCCGGCGGCCGCGGCGGGCACCACCAGCACCGGCTCTTCGCGATACAGCGGCTGCTGGGCGATGTCCGCGCCAGGCGCGTAGAAGGTGCGCGCCACCACGCAATCCAGCTCGTGTTCGCGCAGCGCCGCCACCAGCTCGTCGGTGGTGCCCTCGCGCACCAGCACCGAGACCCGCGGCGACTGCGTCAGGCCGAAGCTGCAGGCGGCATCGAGCACGGTGCGGCTGATAAACGGGATCACGCCGATGCGCAGCCGTCCCGACATGCCCGCGCCGATCGCCGCCAGCTCGCGCCCCAGCGCGTCGGTATCCGCCAGCGTCAGCCGCGCATGCGCCAGCACCGCCCGGCCCGTGGGCGTGGGCTCCAGGCCACGCCGGGTGCGGATGAACAGCGGCACCATGAAGATGTCTTCGATCTCGCGCAGGGTCTTGGTGACGGCGGGCTGGGACAGGTTCAGCTCGGCCGCCACGCGCGACACCGAGCGCTGGCGCTCCAGCGCCAGCAGCAATGGCAGATGCCTGAGGCGCAGGCGCGAGACGAGGTTGTGGACCAGCTTGTCGGGGGCGGCGATGGACACGGGAATCCTGCAACGGGGCGTATATGTCGCATTACCAAATGGTAATACAACGATAACTATTCAGACGCTCAAGGTTATTTCCCAATCCTATACTGGCTCGCATCACCGGAGCTGCAATCCATGTTCACTACCCGCCCAGAAATCGTCGGCACCTTTGGCGTCGCCGCCTCCACCCACTGGCTGGCCACGCAAACCGCCATGGGCGTGCTGGAACGCGGCGGCAATGCCTTCGACGCCGCCGTGGCGGCCGGCTTTGTGCTGCAGGTGGTCGAGCCGCACCTGAACGGCCCGGGCGGCGAAGTGCCGATCATGTTCTGGAGCGAGCGCGAGCGCCGCATGCGCACCCTGTGCGGCCAGGGCCCGGCGCCGGCGCTTGCCGATCCCGCCGCGCTGCGCGCGCAGGGCCTGGAACTGGTGCCGGGCATCGGCCTGGTCCCGGCCACCGTCCCCGGCGCCTTCGGCGCGTGGCTGACGATGCTGCGCGATCATGGCACGTGGTCGCTGGCCGACGTGCTGGCGCCCGCCATCGGCTACGCGCGCGACGGCTTCCCGCTGGTGCCGCGCATCTCGCGCGCGATCCTGGCGGTGCAGGCGCTGTTCAACGACGAATGGCACAGCTCGGCGGCCACCTGGCTGCCCGACGGCAAGGTGCCGCGCCCCGGCAGCCTGCATACGCTGCCGGTGCTGGCCGATACCTACACGCGCATCGTCGAAGAAGCCCAGCGCCGCAGCGACAGCCGCACCGGCCAGATCGACGCCGCGCTGGATTGCTGGTACCGCGGCTTCATCGCCGAGGAAATCGACGCGTACTGCCGCAACACGCCGGTGCGCGACACCACCGGCGACAAGCACACCGGCCTGCTGCGCTACGACGACATGGCCGGCTGGAGCCCCGAGGAAGAAGACCCGGTCACGCTCGACTTCGGCCGCTACACGGTGGCCAAGTGCGGCATCTGGAGCCAGGGGCCGGTGTTCCTGCAGCAGCTCGGCATGCTGCGCCACGCCGGGCTGGCGCAGCATGCGCCCGATTCGCCCGACTTCGTGCACCGCATTGCCGAGGCCACCAAGCTGGCCATGGCCGACCGCCTGGCCTGGTACGGCGATCCCGGCTTCACGCCGAGCCCGCTCGCGGCGCTGCTCGACGACGGCTACCTGGCCGCGCGCGCGCAGCGCATCGGCGCGCGCGCGGCGCTGGCGATCGACCCCGGCATGCTCAACGGCATGGCGCCGCGCCTGCCCGACCTGGGCGCGGCCGAGCGCACGCTGCGGCAAGCCGACGTGCGCTTCGGCGTGGGCGAGCCGACCTTTGCCGAGCTGCCGCCGGTAGCCGAATGGGCCGAACGGGAGCTCTTTGTCGGCGACACCTGCCATATCGACGTGATCGACCGCCACGGCAACATGGTCGCGGCCACGCCGTCGGGCGGCTGGCTCTCGTCGAGCCCAACCATCCCGGCGCTCGGTTTTGCCCTCAATACCCGCCTGCAGATGACCTGGCTGGAGCCGGGCCTGCCCAACACGCTGGCCCCCGGCAAGCGCCCCTGCACCACGCTGTCGCCGTCGCTGGCGCTGCGCGACGGCGAGCCTTACATGGTGTTCGGCACCCCCGGCGGCGACCAGCAGGACCAGTGGTCGCTGGCATTCTTCCTGCGTCATGCAGTGCATGGCATGAACCTGCAGGAAGCGATCGACGCGCCGGCCTGGCATATCGACCATTTCCCGGCCTCGTTCTGGCCGCGCCAGACCGTGCTCAACCGCATCAGCGTGGAATCTCGCTTCCCGGCGGCAACGCTGGCGGCGCTGCGCGAACGCGGGCATGAGGTGCGCGTGGGCGAGCCCTGGTCCGAAGGCCGCATGTCGGCATGCTCGCGCGAACGCGATGGGCGCGGGCGGCTGGTGCTGCGCGCCGGCGCCAATGCGCGCGGCATGCAGGGCTACGCGGTGGGCCGCTGAGCGGTGGGTCGCTGAGCGGTGGGTCGCTGACGATTCGATGCATGACAGCGGGCCGCAACAGGTCCGCGCCAGTACCAAGGAGGAAGGAAAATGCGCGCAGTACTGAAAACCCTGCTGGGCGGCGTGGCCGCGCTGGCGATGTGCCTGGCGGCCACGGCCGGCGCCAGCGAAGCCTGGCCGCAGAAGCCGGTCACGCTGATCGTGCCGTGGGCCGCCGGCGGCTCGACCGATATCCTGGCGCGCGTGCTGTCCGAGCACCTGACGCGCTCGCTCGGCCAGCCGGTGATCGTCGACAACAAGCCCGGCGCATCCGGCAACATAGGCTCGGCCATGGTGGCCCGTGCCAAACCCGACGGCTACACGCTGCTGGTGGGCTCGATGAGCACCCATGCGATGAACCCGGCGCTGATGTCCAACATGCCGTTTCGCGGCGTGGATGACTTCACGCCGCTGGGCCTGCTGGCGTACGTGACCAACACCATGGTGGTACACCCGTCGGTGCCGGCGCAGAACGTCAAGGAGCTGGTGGCCTACGCCAGGGCCAACCCCGGCAAGCTCGCCTACGCCAGCGCGGGTCCGGGCTCCACCAACCACCTCAGCGCGGTGCTGTTCGAGAAAATGGCCGGCATCCAGATGCTGCACGTGCCATACAAGGGCGGCGCGCCGGCGGTGGTCGATACCGTGGCGGGCCAGACCCAGCTGCTGTTCTCGGCGGGCACGCAGACGCTGCCGCATGTCAAGGCGGGCAAGCTGCGCCTGCTGGCCGTGACCGAGAGCAAGCGCTCGCCGCTGCTGCCCAACGTACCGACCGTGGCCGAAACCCTGCCCGGCTACGAGCTGGCGGTCTGGTATGGCGCCTTCGGGCCCAAGGGCATGCCCGCCGAGCTGACGGCGCGGCTCAACCGCGAGATCAACACCGTGATGGCACTGCCTGAAGTGAAGGCCAAGATGAACGCCATCGGCGTCGAAACCGCGACCTCCACGCCGCAGCAGTTCGCCACTATCCTGCGCCGCGATGCGGACCGCTACGGCAAGCTGATCCGCGAACTGGGCATCCAGGGAGAGTGAAGTGGGCCAGCTGAAGCACGCCACCCCGCACTCCGTCCCGCAAGCCAGCGCGCCGCTGTCGGACGCCGGCCCGCTGATCGCGCAGGTCAACCTGCTGTGCGACGCCCTGCGGCAGGCGCGCGAGCCAGCCGCGGCGCTCGACGCGATCGGCGCGGCCACGCTGCGCACGCTCGGTCCGGGGTTGCTGACGATCAATGCCTGGCATGCGGACGTGCACCGGATCGAACGGCTATGGTCCTCGGACACCGCAGCCTACCCGGTCGGCGGGCACAAGACCAAGGGCGACAGCCCGTGGCGCCGGCAGTTGCTGGAGCGCGGCGAAGTCTTTGTCGGCGAGGGCGATGACGCGCTGGCGGCGGTGTTCGACGACGTGCAGGTGATCCGCACGCTCGGCTGCACGGCGGTGGTCAATGTGCCGCTGGGCTACCAGGGCTCGGTGATCGGCACCTTCAACTACCTGGCCGACCGCGCCATCTGGTCGGCTGCCGAGGTGGCGGCGCTCAGGCTGCTGGCGGCGCTGGCGGTGGCGCCGGTGCAGGCGCTGACCGCTGCGCGCACCTGACGAAAGCCTCGCCAACACCGAACGCTACTCTGCGGTATGATTCCCCCGCCGCGTTGAAAGCTCAACCAAGCACAACGCGACAACGTTCTCAGGGCAGGGTGAAAGTCCCTACCGGCGGTGAAGGCGTCTGACGCACAAGCCCGCGAGCGCCCGGCATGCCCACCTGCCGGGGTCAGCAGATTCGGTTCAAATCCGAAGCCGACGGTGATAGTCCGGATGAAAGAGAGCGAGCAAAAATGCCCCCGTCTTCACGGGGGCAAGTCTCGTGCGCCCTGATTCTGGCCAACTCCATCCGTACAGGAACACCATGAATCAGCCTGTCTCTGCATTCCAGCGCGCCACCGCACCCGCGGCCGGCTTTTCCCTCCCCGAAGGCAAGCGCATTGCCTACATCCATGCCCAATGGCATGCCGATATCGTCAATCGCGCGCGCGACGCGTTCGTGGCCGAAATGGCAAAGCTGGGCGTCACCGCGGATGTCATCGACATCTACGATGTCCCCGGGGCCTTCGAAATCCCGCTGCATGCGCAACGGCTCGCCAAATCCGGCAAGTACGCTGCCATCGTCGCCAGCGGCTTTGTCGTCGACGGCGGCATCTACCGGCATGAATTCGTCGCCGATGCCGTCATCAGCGGCCTGATGCGGGTCCAGCTCGACACCGAGGTCCCTGTATTCTCGGCCGTGCTGACCCCGAAGAGCTTCCACGAGCACGACGAGCACCATCGCTTCTTTGCCGAGCATTTCGTGGTCAAGGGCCGCGAGGCGGCGCAGGCCTGTGTCCGCACGGTCGCGTCGCTGCAGAAGCTCGCGGCCTGATGCGTTGAAGCGGCGGGGCCGGGCTGTTCATGTCCACGGCATGCTCAGGAATCATGAACAGCGGGACTTCCCGAACAGCACGGCTCGCACGCGGCGGCATCTCTTGCCGCCGCTCCCCTCCCCCGGATACTGCCATCCCCCTCCCCGGGACGTGTAAACTGCTGGCTTTTTAAACCCGGCGGTATGTCCCAAGAGCCCCGGCGCACAGGTTTCAGCGGTCCGACGCTTGTCCGGCTGCTGGCGCGCCTGACCGACGCCGACGCCCCACCTCCTGCAACGTCACTTTCCGGCCAGCTGAGCCAATGGCTGGGCTGGCCGGATGCGATCGCCCTGTCGGCGGCCCTGAAAAGTGCGCCGGCCGCGGCGCCGACCGTCGCACGTGCCTGCGGCGCCACTGCCGAAGAGCAGGAGTGCGCGCGCGTGCGCGCCGCGCTGGCCGATGCCATCGCCGGGGACAACGCCCTGACCGCGCGCCGCCGCGGCCCCGCGCGGCCATCGGCGCTGGCGGAGGCCGTCGACGCGCAGGTGGACTACGCCATCTACCGCCACCGCTATGTGTCGCAACAGCAGGCCATGGAGACCGCGATCGGCGCGTTGCGCGGACGGCTGCGGGCGGCCTTGTCGACGCGCGCGCCGGACATGGCCCGGCTGGCGATGGTCGATGCCGTGATGGAGCGCGTGCTGGGCGCGCGCGAGCAAAGCGTGCTCGGCAGCGTGCCTGCCCTGCTGGAAGGGCATTTCCAGCGTTTGCGCCAGGCGGAAACCGCGGCGCTGGCCGAGGCCCGGGCCGCCGCGGCCCCAGTCGCGCCCGGGGCGTGGCTGGCCGTGTTTCGCAAGGATATGCAAAGCGTATTGCTGGCCGAGCTGGAGATACGCTTCCAACCCGTCGAAGGATTGCTCGCCGCCCTGCGTGGCAGCTGACCAGGACACCATGAACCGATACTTCTTCCATCTTGTTGTTTTCCTGGCGGGCCTGGCGGCCGTGTGCTGGATCGCAGGCGGCTATGCGGGCTCGAATGCGCTGGCGTTGTCGGTCACGCTGCTGATCGGCGCCTGCTACGTGGCCGGCGCCAATGAGCTGCTGCGCTACCGGCAGGCCACGCTGGGACTGGCGCAGGCGGTGCAGGGCCTGTCCGATTCGCCGGCAAGCCTGGATGGCTGGCTGGAGCGCCTGCCCGCAGGGCTGCGCAACGCCGTGCGCCTGCGCATCGAGGGCGAGCGCGTGGCGCTGCCTGGGCCGGCGCTGACGCCGTACCTGGTCGGCCTGCTGGTGCTGCTGGGCATGCTCGGCACGTTCCTGGGCATGGTGTCGACGCTGCGCGGCACCGGCATGGCGCTGGAAACCGCGACCGACCTGCAGGCGATCCGCGCGTCGCTGGCGGCACCGGTGAAGGGGCTGGGCTTCGCCTTCGGCACCTCGGTGGCGGGCGTGGCCACGTCGGCCATGCTGGGCCTGCTGTCGGCGCTGTGCCGGCGCGAGCGCGTGCAGGCCGCGCAGGCGCTCGATGCGCGCATCGCCACCACGCTGCGCCCCTATTCGCGCAGCCACCAGCGCGACGAGTCGTTCCGGCTGCTGCAGCGACAGGCCGATGCCATGCCGGCGCTGGTCGACCGGCTGCAAGCCATGATGGCGGCCATGGAACAACAGAACCAGGCCATGGCGGAGCGCCTGGGGGCCAGCCAGGAAGCCTTCCACGGCAAGACCGAAGCGGTCTACACCCAACTGGCCGCCTCGGTCGGGCAATCGCTGAAAGACAGCGTGGCCGACAGCGCGCGCGCCGCCGGCACGGCGATCCAGCCGGCCGTGGAAGCGACCATGGCCGGCCTGGCGCGCGAGACCGCCGCCATGCGCGACGCTGTGACGCAGTCCGTCCAGCAGCAGCTCGAAGGCATCTCGGCGCGCTTCGAGACCTCGACCACCGGCGTCGCCGGAATCTGGAACGAAGCGCTGGCCAGCCAGCAGCGCAGCAACGAAGCCCTGGCAGGCGAGCTGCGCGGCGCGCTCGACGGCTTTGCGCAGACGTTCGAGCAACGTTCGGCCGTCCTGGTCGAGCAGGTGGCGGCCCGCCTGGAAACCACCTCCGCCAGCACCGCGCAGGCGTGGACCGAGGCCCTGTCGCAGCACGCCCGCACCGGCGAGAAGCTCGCCGCCGACAACCAGCAGGCGCTGGCCGCCGCCACGGCGGTGTTCGAACAACACGCGGCGTCGCTGGTACGCACCGTGGGCCAGTCGCACGCCGACCTGCAGGCCGGCCTGGCATCGCATGACGAACAGCGCCTGGCCGCGTGGGCCGGCCAGCTCGACAGCATGACCGAGGCGCTGCGCCAGCAGTGGGATCAGGCCAACGCGCAGGCCGCAAGCCGCCAGCAGGAAATCAGCGAGACGCTGGCGCAGACAGCGCGCGAGATCGCCGCGCAGGCGCAAGCGCATGCCAGCGGCACCATCGCCGAGATCGACCGGCTGGTGCAGGCCGCCGCCGACGCGCCCAAGGCCGCCCTCGCGCTGCAGGCCGAACTGGCCGCACGCGACGAACAGCGCCTGGCCGCGTGGACGGATTCGCTCGGCGCCATGGCCACCGGCCTGCGCGAGCAATGGGATCAGGCGAGTGTGCAAGCCGCGAATCGCCAGCAGGAGATCTGCACGGCGCTGGCGCAGACCGCCAATGACATTTCCGCCCAGTCGCAGGCGCATGCCAGCGGCACCATCGCCGAGATCGAGCGGCTGGTGCAGGCCGCCGCCGACGCGCCTAAGGCCGCCCTTGCGCTGCAGGCCGAACTGAGCGCGCGCGACGAGCAACGCCTCGCCGCGTGGACCGAAGCGCTTGGCAACATGGCCACCGGCCTGCGCGAGCAATGGGATCAGGCAAGCGTGCAAGCCGCCAATCGCCAGCAGGAGATCTGCGCCGCGCTGGCGCAGACCGCCAATGACATCTCCGCCCAGTCGCAGGCCCACGCCAGCGGCACCATTGCCGAGATCGACCGCCTGGTGCAGGCTGCCGCCGACGCGCCCAAGGCCGCCCTGGCGCTGCAAACCGAACTGAGCACGCGCGACGAACAACGCCTCGCCGCCTGGACCGAATCCCTCGGCGCCATGGCCGCCACGCTGCGCCAGGAATGGCAGCAGGCCGGCGCGCAGACCGCTACCCGCCAGCAGGAAATCTGCGCAGCGCTGGCGCAGACCGCACAGGCGATTTCCGCCGAATCGCAGGCGCACGCCAGCGGCACGCTGGCCGAGATCGAGCGGCTGGTGCAGGCCGCCGCCGAGGCACCCAGGGCCGCCGCCGCGCTGCAGGCCGAACTGGCCGCGCGCGACGAACAGCGCCTGGCGGCCTGGACCAGCCACCTCGACAGCATGGCCGCCTCGCTGCGCCAGCAATGGGAACAGGCCGGCAGCCACAGCGCCAGCCGCCAGCAGGAGATCTGCGACGCCCTGGCGCAGACCGCGCGCGACATCACCGCGCAGGCCGAGGCGCACGCCAGCAGCACCATCGCCGAAGTCGCGCGCCTGCTGCAGGCATCCGCCGAAGCGCCCAGGGCCGCGGCCGAAGTCATCGCCGAACTGCGCCAGAAGCTCACCGAAGGCATGGCCCGCGACAACGCCATGCTGGAGGAACGCAGCCGCATGCTGGAAACGCTGGGCACGCTGCTCGACGCCGTGAACCACGCCTCCACCGGCCAGCGCGCAGCGGTCGACACGCTGCTCGCGACCACGTCCGAGCTGCTGGAACGCGTCGGCGGCCGCTTTACCGAGCAGGTCGAGTCCGAGGCCGGCCGCCTGGCGCAGGCCGCGGCGCAGGTCACCGGCAGCGCCGTCGAGGTGGCGAGCCTGGGCGAAGCCTTCGGCGTGGCGGTGCAAGTGTTCAGCGCGTCCAACGACAAGCTGTCCGAACAGCTGCAGCGCATCGAGGCCGCGCTCGACAAGTCGATGGCGCGCAGCGATGAGCAGCTGGCCTACTACGTGGCGCAGGCGCGCGAGGTGGTCGACCTCAGCATGCTGTCGCAGAAGCAGATCCTGGAAGACCTGCAGCAGCTGGGCGGCCGGCAGGCGCCGCGCGCAGAGGCGGCATGAAGGACGACTACATCGACGCCGGCGCCGAGGCGACGGTACCGGCCTGGGCGGTCTTTGGCGACCTGATGTCGGTGCTGCTGGGGGCGTTCGTGCTGGTGCTGCTGGGCGTCATCGGCGTGCAGCTGGAACTGTCGGCGCGGCTTGAGGACGAGGTGCGGCAGCGGCAGGAAGAGGCGCAGCGCCGCCAGACGCTGGAGCAGGCGCTGGCCGGCCCGCTCGCCGCCGGGCGCGTGACGCTGGTGAACGGCCGCATCGGCATCAGCGGCAGCGTGCTGTTTGCCCTGAACTCCGACCAGCTGCAGCCCGAGGGCCGTGAACTGCTGCGCAGCCTGGCCGCGCCGCTGTCGGCCTACCTGCGCACGCGCGACGAAATGCTGATGGTCAGCGGCTTCACCGACGACCAGCAGGTGCGCGAGGGCAACCGCCGCTTCGCCGACAACTGGGAACTGTCGGCGCAGCGCGCGCTGACCGTGACGCGCGCGCTGATCGATGCCGGCGTGCCGCCTGCGTCGCTGTTCTCGGCGGGCTTCGGCTCGCAGCAGCCGGTCACCGCCAATACCGATGCCGGGAGCCGCGCAAAGAACCGGCGCGTGGAAATCGCGCCGGTGCCGCGCGTGACCATGGGAACGGGGAAGCCTCGTGGCTGAAGACGCCGCCGCAAGCGCGCGCGCCCAGCTCGATGCCTGGCGCGGCAGCGATGCCGCAGGCGTCGACCCGGTGCGCTTCCGGCTGATCGAGGCGCTGGCGCGGCGTTCGGCCGGCCATGACGGCGCGGTACGGCAGATGCTGGATACGCGGCTGGCAGCGCTGGTCGACAGTTACCGCGAAGCGGTGGCGCAAGACGCCGAGGGGCGCCAAGCCATTGCGGCACCGGTACACGAGGCAACCGCGGAAACGGCCGGCACGCTTGCCGGTCTGGTCAGCTATATCAAGGCCAATACGCGCGCCGCGAAGATGGCTGCTGCACCGGGCGCCCCCGCACCGCGCACCCCTGCACCGCGCACCCCTGCGCCGCGCGCCGCCGCTCCGGTGCGCGCCCTGCGTCCCGAACCCGAGCCGGAGCTGGTCGACTATTTCCGCGACACCTGGTCGCGCGTCAGCGTCAGCCGCCAGTTGCGGCAGTCGCAGGCGCAGCTGCCGGGCAATGCCGGACCGCTCAATTCCGACCACCTCGTGCATCGTGCGCTGACGCTGATGCACGAGCTGTCGCCAGGCTACCTGGAGCAGTTCTTTTCGTACGTCGAGGCGATGGCGTGGCTGGAACCACTGCATCGCGGCGGCGCACCGGCCGAAAACGAAGCAGTGCGCGCCACTAGCGCAAAGAAGGCCACCCGCGCCAGGCCGCGCAAGGCGGCAGGCTAGTCCGCCGCCCCTGGCGCGATTGCAAACCCGTAGAGCGCCGCGGCATTGCGCCAGCGCAGCGCTTCATTCAGCGAAGCATCCGCCGGCGCGGTTCCGGGCCAGCGGCTGGTTTCACTGCACTCTCCCGCCCGCGCCCCGGCTTCATGATTGGTCCACGGCCAGTCACTGCCCCACAGCAGCCGGTCGGCACCGGCCACTTCCAGCCAGCGCTGCGCCAGTTCGCGCCACGCCCCTGGCGCCACCAGCCGGTATGGCGCGCTGCATTTGACCCAGACCTGCCGGCGCGCCCGCACCGCCGCGGCGACGCTGAACACCGGATCCGCCACCCCCGCGGCGCCCGGCCTGCCGAAATGGTCCAGCACCACAGCTACGCCTGACTCGCCCAGTACATCATCCAGCGCGGCCAGCACCGTGCCGCCGTCGCCGTTGTCGGTATGGAGCTCGACATGCCAGCCCAGCGTGGCAACACGCGCGAACAACGCGCGCCACGGCGCTGTGCCGATGCGCTGCCAGCCGGGATCGCGATAGAGGTTCAGCCGGATGCCGCGCACGCCGGCATCGTCCAGCTCGCGCAATGCCACATCGGATACGCCGGGATCGACTACCGCGACGCCGCGCAGCCGCGCCGGCATGGCGCGCAGCGCCCCAAGCAGCGCGGTGTTGTCGGTACCGAGGAAGCTGGTCTGCACCACCACCCCGAACGGATCGCCAAGCGCCCCGGCCAGCCGCTGCCAGTCCGGCAGCGTGGCGGCATAGGGGGGCCGATAGCGGGCGGAGGGCGCTGCCTGGCCGGCATCGAAGATATGGAAGTGGCAGTCCACCACCGGCGTTGCGGGTTGATTCATCTGTCTGCCCTGTAGGGTCTGCGGGTAACTCCGGATAGGGAAAGCAAGCCCGCGTCAGTATTCTAGTCCTCTAGAGGATATGAACAGCAATTTAGCACGGCTCCGGACGGACCGACAACCGATGGCGGACATTGACCTGCTTCAGAAAATCACCAGCGCGGCCGGCCTGAGCCGGTATGGCCAGATCGCCGCACAGCTGCAGGCGCGCATTGTTGCCGGCGACTGGCCGCCTGGCGAGGCGATACCCGCCGAAGGCGCACTGGCGAAAGAATTCGGCATCGCGCTGGGGACGATCCGGCAGGCGATCGCCGTGCTGGTGCAGGAAGGGCTGCTGGAACGCGTGCAGGGCCGGGGTACCTTTGTGCGCAAAGGGTTGACCGGTGCCAGCCTGATGCGTTTTTTCCGCTTCGGCGGCGCCGACGGCGCAACCACGGTGCCGCGCTCGGAAATCCTGTCGTGCCGCGCCGTGCGGCTGGACAAGGCCATGGCGCAGCGCTTCGAACTGCCATCCGGAGCGCGCGGCCTGGCGATCACGCGGCGCCGCTGGCTGGATGACACGCCCCGGCTGCTGGAATCGATCTGGCTGCCGCTGCCGCGTTGCGAAGCGCTGCAGCAGTTGCCGGTATGGGAATGGGGCGACCTGCTGTATCCGCTGCTCGGCAGCCAGTGCGGCATCACCGTGCACCGCGCGGTCGACGAGGTCACTTTCCGCACGCTGGCGCATGACGAGGCCGAATTGCTGGAACTGCCGGATGCGCACCCGTGCGCGGTAGTGACCCGGCAAGCCTTCGACCTGCGCGGCACCTGCATCGAATACCGGCTGACCCGGGGCGATGCCTTCGCTTTTCGCTATACCGCGGACATCCGCTAACCATCCGATACCCGATCCCCGATCCCCGATACCGATCCGCATCCGAGGAGACCGTTTCATGCATTCCATCAAGGCGATGGCCGCGGCCATTGGCGCCGCCGGCATCCTGCTGCAACTGCTGCAACCTGCACCGGCGCACGCCGCGGAGAGCGCGGCCACGTGGCCGTCGCGGCCCATCACGATCGTGGTCACGTATCCGCCGGGCGGCGGCGCCGACCTGATGGCACGGCTGATCGCGCCGGGTCTTGGCCGCGAACTCGGCCAGTCGGTGGTGGTGGAGAACCGCCCCGGCGCCGGCGGCCAGATCGGCGCTGCCTATGTCGCCAAGGCGGCGCCGGACGGCTACACGGTGATGGTCGATGCCTCTTCCTACGCCGTGAATCCCAGCCTCTACGCCAGGCTGCCCTACGATCCGGCCAAGGCATTCAAGCCCGTCGGTGTGCTGGCGCGCTATCCCAACGTGCTGGTTGCCACGGCCAGCTTCCCGGCCACCAGGGTCGGCGACGTGCTGGCGATGGCGAAGCAGAAGCCGGGCTCGGTGGCGTTTGCCTCTTCCGGCAATGGCTCGGCGCAGCACCTTGCAGGCGTGCTGTTCGAGCAGCGCGCGGGGGTGGACCTGCTGCACGTGCCGTACAAGGGCGGCGGCCCGGCCATGACCGACGTCATCGCCGGGCAAGTGCCGCTGTTCTTCGCCAACGTTGCCTCGAGCCTGCAGCACATCAAGGCCGGCAAGCTCAAGCCGCTGGCGGTCACCAGCCACCAGCGCACCAGCGCGCTGCCGGGCGTGCCGACGATGCAGGAGGCCGGCGTGCCAGGCTACGAAGTCTATGAGTGGAATGCGGCCTTCCTGCCGGCGGCCACGCCCGAACCGATCGTCGCCAAGTTTGCCGAGGCGTTGCAGAAGGTCATGCACAGCCCCGAGACGCGGCAGCGCGTGACCGAGCTGGGCGGCGAAGTGGTGGCCGCGCCGCCGGCACAGGCGCAGCAATTCATCGACGGCCAGGCCCGGCTGTGGGCCAAGGTCATCAAGGACGGCAACGTCAAGCCCGAATGAAATGGATCGCCGGCATCGCCTGCCGCGCCGCAATCACTACGACCGGATACTCACGGAGACCCGCATGAACCGCATCAACCCCACCCGCCGCCAATTGCTGCAAGCGACCGCGGCACTCGGCGCCAGCGCCCTCTTCCCCACGCTCGCCCGCGCCCAGGCGTGGCCGTCCAAGCCGGTCCGGCTGGTGGTGCCGTTCGCGCCGGGCGGCAGCTCGGAGATCGTCGCGCGCTCCACCGCGGCGGAACTGACCAAGCTGCTGGGCGTGTCGGTATTCGTGGAAAACAAGCCGGGCGCCGCCGGCAATATCGCCATGGGCGAAGTGGCGCGCGCCGAGGACAACCATACGCTGATCCTCGGCCACATCGGCACGCTGGCGGTGAATCCGTACATCTTCCCCAAGCTGCCTTACGATCCGGTCAAGGATTTCCGCCCGATCTCGCTGTTGTCCAAGGTGCCGAGCCTGTATGTGGTCCATCCCGACGTGCCGGCGAAGAACCTGAAGGAATTCGTGGCGCTGGCCAAGAGCAAGCCGGGCAAGCTCAACTACGGCTCGGCCGGCAACGGCAGCGCCGGGCACCTGGCATTCGAGTACCTGAAGGCGGCGACCGGCACCTTCATCACGCACGTGCCGTACCGCGGCAGCGGCCCGCAGATCACCGACCTGCTTTCGGGGCGGCTGGAAGCGGCCTCTGTGGGCGCGCCGGCGATCCTGCAGTTCATCAAGACCGGCAAGGTACGCTGCATCGCCACCGGCACCACGCAGCGCATCCCGCAGCTGCCGGATGTGCCGACCGTGGCCGAGCAAGGCTATCCCGGCTTCGAGATGACGCAGTGGTATGGGCTGCTTGCGCCCGCGACGCTGCCGCAATCGGCCGCGGACAAGTTGGCGGATGCGACCATCAAGGCGGTCAGGAGCCAGAGCTCGGTCGAACGGCTGAGCGCGGATGCGGCCATCGTGGTGGGCAATACGCCGGCGGAGTTTGCGCGGTTTATCGCGCAGGAGCAGCAGCGCTGGAAGCCGATCATCGCGCGGGCGCAGATCAAGCCGGATTGAGCCGTTTTGCCTTGACCAGCCAACTACGTGCTCCCTCTCCCGCTTGCGGGAGAGGGTTGGGGTGAGGGCGGGGAGTGTCGACGGCGTGATGCGGTGTCGTGCTTGGCGCAGGCCGGCCCTCTCCCCCTGCCCCTCTCCCGCACGCGGGAGAGGGGAGCAAACCGACAGTGCCTGTTCGGCCTGCTCCCGATTGCTCCGCCATCACTCGATCGTCACCTTCCCGTCCTTCACCAGCTTCGCGAACTTCACTGTCTCGTCCTGGATGCGGCGCGCGAATTCCGTCGGCGTGCTGGTCATCGGCTCGGCGCCGATGGCCTGCATGCGCTGCTGGAAATCCGGCGATTTCACGATCCTGACGATCTCGGCGTTGAGGCGTGTCACGACCGGTTCCGGCGTGGCGACCGGCGCCATCACGCCGAACCACGTGCCGATGTCGAAGCCCTTCAGGCCGGCTTCTTCCAGCGTGGGCACGTCCGGCAGCACGGTCGAGCGCTTCGCCGTGGTCACCGCCAGCGCGCGCAGCTTGCCCGACTTGATGTGCTGCAGCACAGGCGTCAGCGTGTCGAACGACATGGTCACCTGCCCGCCCAGCAGGTCGGTGGTCAGCGGGCCGCTGCCCTTGTAAGGCACGTGCAGCAGCGGCGCGCCGGTGGCGGCCTGGAACTGCGTGCCGATCAGGTGCTGCGCGGTGCCGTTGCCGTTGGAGCCGTAGGCGAACTCGGGCGAGGCCCGTTTGGCCAGCGCCACCAGTTCGCCGACATTCTTCGCCGGCGTCCTGGCGGCGTTGATCACCAGCACATTGGGCACCATCGCCACCGGGGCCACCGGCGCGAGGTCTTTCTCGAAGCTGTAGGGCAGCTTCTTGTACACGCTGGTAGCGATGGTGTGGTGCACCGCGCCCATCAGCAGCGTGTAGCCGTCCGGCTTTGTCTTGGCGACATAGTCGGCGCCGACCGTGGCGCCCGCGCCGGGTCGGTTCTCGACGATCACCGGCTGGCCGAGGCTCCTGGAAAGCTGGTCGCCCAGCGCGCGCGCCAGCACGTCGGTGGTGCCGCCCGAAGGGAACGGCACGACCAGGGTGACTGGCTTGGCCGGCCAGGCTTGCGCCATGGCGCCACCGCAGAGGGCGAGGCCGGCGGCGGCCAGGGTCAATGCCGATACTCGGCGCATAAAGTCAGTTGCACGCATGTCTTGTCTCCTGTCTGATGGTTTTTCAGCAAGCCTTCGCGGCCTGTCTGTCGGTTGCCGCTCAGCCACTAGCGCAGCTGTCACAGCGCGCTGCTGCCGGCGAAGGCCGCGGCGCAGCCCAACTCCGCTTACTGGACCTGCGCAATGCGCAGCAGGTTGGTCGTGCCCGCGACGGTAAAGGGCAGCCCGGCCGAGATCACGATCGACTGGCCGGCCTCGCCGAACTGCTCCTTGAGTACGGTGCGACTTGCCACTTCGGTCATCTCCACCACGTCGACCACTTCATGGCAGAGCACCGCGTGCACGCCCCACGCCAGCGCCAGCCGGCGCGCGGTGGCAAGCCGCGGCGTCATGCCGAGAATCGGCACCTCGGGCCGTTCGCGCGCCATGCGCAGCGCGGAATAGCCGGAGCTGGTATAGGCCACCGCCGCGGGCGCGCCCAGCAGGCTGGCCACGTGCCGCACCGCGTAGCCGATCGCGTCGGCAGCGTCGGCGCGCGGCGCCGAATGCGAGGCCTGGATGGCTTCGTGGTAGTGCGGGTCGGATTCGGTGCGGGTGATGATGCTGTCCATCATCTTCACCGCTTCCACCGGATAGCGGCCCAACGCCGATTCCGCCGACAGCATCACCGCATCGGCGCCGTCATAGATGGCGGTGGCAACGTCGGAGGCCTCGGCGCGCGTCGGCACGGGAGCGGTCACCATCGACTCCAGCATCTGCGTGGCCACGATTACCGGCTTGCCGGCCTTGCGGCAGGCCCGCACGATGCGCTTCTGCAGCGACGGCACCTGCTCGGCGGGCATTTCCACGCCGAGGTCGCCGCGCGCCACCATGACCGCGTCGGCGGCTTCGACGATCGCCTCCAGGCTCTGGATCGCGGCGGGCTTTTCCAGCTTGGCGACGATGCCGGCGCGGCCATCGACGATCCGGCGGATCTCCTCGATGTCGTCGGCGCGCTGCACGAATGACAGCGCCACCCAGTCCACGCCCAGCGACAACCCGAAATCGAGGTCGGCGCGGTCCTTCCCGGTCATGGCCGACAGCGGCAGCACCACGCCGGGGACATTGACGCCCTTGCGGTCGGACAGCGTGCCGCCGTTGACGACGATGGTCTCGGCATAGTCGGCGCCGCAGCGCTCCACGCGCAGTCGCACCCGGCCGTCATCGATCAGCAATTCGGCGCCCGGCTGCAGCGCCGCGAAGATTTCCGGATGCGGCAGGCTCACGCGCTGCGCCGTGCCCGGCACGGCCGCATCCAGATCGAGCCGGAATGCTGCCTGCGCCGCCACCTGCACCGGGCCATCGGCGAAGGTGCCGATGCGCAGCTTGGGACCCTGCAGGTCGAGCAGCACGCCGATCGGGCGGCCGCGCTGCTGCTCGATCGCGCGGATGGCGTGCAGGCGCTGCTTGTGGTCTTCATGCGAGCCATGGCTGAAGTTGAGCCGGAACACATCGGCTCCCGCATCGAACAGCTGGCCGATGGTGGCCGGGTCCGAACTGGCAGGCCCAAGCGTGGCCACGATCTTTGCGTTGCGAAGGCGTCTCATGTGTTGGCTCTGGAAGCGCGCGTCAGCACGATCGCGCGAAAGTCATTGACGTTGGTCAGCGTGGGGCCGGTCATGACCGCATCCCCCAGCGCCTCGAAGAATCCATGGCCGTCGTTGGCGGCCAGCGCATCCTGCGGGTTCAGGCCAGCGCGCCATGCGCGCTCCAGCGTGTCGGGGCCGATCACCGCGCCGGCGATCTCTTCCTGCCCGTCGACGCCGTCGGTGTCGCCGGCGATGGCATGGATGCCGGCCTCGCCGCGCAAGGCCAGCGCCAGCGACAGCAGGAACTCGACATTGCGGCCGCCCCGGCCGCTGCCGCGCACGGTGACGGTGGTCTCGCCACCGGACAGCAGCACGCACGGCGCGGCAAAGGGCTCGCCATGCTGGGCGGCGGCCAGCGCGATGCCGCCCAGCACCTTGCCGACATCGCGGGCTTCGCCCTCGATGGCGTCGCCGAGCACATGCACCGCGTAGCCGGCGTCGCGGCCCACCTGCGCGGCGGCCTGCAGTGCCAGCCGCGGCGTGGCGATCCACTCGGTGCGGATGCGCGGCAGGCGCGGGTCGCCGGGCTTGAGCGTCTCGGCCGCGTCGGACCGCAGTGCGGCCAGCACATGGCCTGGCAGATCGATGGCGTATCGCCCGATGATCGCCAGCGCATCGGCACACGTGGTCGGGTCGGGCACGGTCGGACCGGAGGCGACGTCGATGGCCTCGTCACCCGGCACGTCGGAAATCAGCAGGTTCAGCACCTGCGCGGGGTGGCACGCGGCGGCCAGCCTGCCGCCCTTGATCGCGGACAGGTGCCGGCGAACGCAGTTCATCTCGGAAATGGTCGCCCCCGACTTGAGCAGCGCGCGGTTCACCTGCTGCTTGTCGTCCAGCGTGATGCCGGCTAGCGGCAGCGGCAGCAGCGACGAGCCGCCGCCGGAGATCAGGCAGATCACGAGGTCGTCCTCGCTGAGGCCGGACACCAGTTCCAGCATGCGGCGCGAGGCGGCCAGCCCGGCATCGTCCGGCACCGGATGCGCGGCTTCGACAATCTCGATGCGCGAGCAAGGCACCGCGTAGCCGTAGCGCGTCGCCACCAGCCCTTGCAGCGGGCCCGGCCACGCGGCTTCCAGCGCCGCGGCCATGGCCGCCGAGGCCTTGCCGGCACCGATGACGATGGTGCGGCCGCGCGGCGGTGCGGGCAGGTGGCGTGCCAGCGTGCGGGCCGGCTGCGCGGCGGCGATGGCCGCGTCGAACATGCGCCGCAGCAGCACGTCGGGATCGATCGTTGGCATGGTCACGGCGCGCAGTCCGCGGGCAAACGCGGCGGGCAAATCCATGGTTGGATCATGGCTGTCTCCTGCGATTTCGGTGTTTCATCAGGCAATGCGCTCCGGCGCAGCTCTGGGCGGCTGCTTGTGGCGGAAGGTGGTGCGGGGGATACGGCGAAATGCTGACAAGGTGCGGCGATGGCTTGCCCTGCTCCCCCGCTTGCGGGAGAGCGGAGCGCTTGCCACCGCTGGCAGCTAGCGGTTGATGCGCTAGTGCATGAACCCCGCGTGCCGGCTCAGGCCGCCTTTGCCTGCTGCCCGGACAGCAGTTCGCACACGGCTTGCGTCACCTGCGCGGTGGTTGCCGTGCCACCCAGGTCGCCGGTATGCAGTTCCGGGTTGGCGGTCACCGCTTCGACCGCCTGCATCACGCGCTGCGCCGCGGCGTGCTCGCCCAGGTGCTCCAGCAGCATGACCACCGACCAGAACGTGCCGACCGGATTGGCCAGGCCCTTGCCCATGATGTCGAAGGCCGAACCGTGGATCGGCTCGAACATCGACGGGTAGCGTCGTTCGGGGTCGATATTGCCGGTCGGGGCGATGCCCAGGCTGCCGGCCAGCGCCGCGGCCAGGTCGCTGAGGATGTCGGCGTGCAGGTTGGTGGCGACGATGGTGTCGAGCGACTTCGGGCGGTTGACCATGCGCGCGGTGGCGGCATCGACCAGTTCCTTGTCCCAGGTAACGTCCGGGAAATCCTTCGCCACCTGCACCGCGACCTCGTCCCACATCACCATGGCATGGCGCTGCGCGTTGGACTTGGTGATCACCGTCAGCTGCTTGCGTGGACGCGATTGCGCCAGCTTGAAGGCAAAGCGCAGGATGCGTTCGACGCCGACGCGGGTCATCATGCTGACGTCGGTGGCGGCCTCGATCGGATGGCCCTGGTGCACGCGGCCGCCCACGCCCGAGTACTCGCCTTCCGAGTTCTCGCGCACGATCACCCAGTTCAGGTCTTCCGGCGCGCAGCGCTTGAGCGGCGCGTCGATGCCCGGCAGGATGCGGGTCGGGCGCACGTTGGCGTACTGGTCGAAGCCCTGGCAGATCTTCAGGCGCAGGCCCCACAGGGTGATGTGGTCGGGGATATGCGGGTCGCCGGCCGAGCCGAACAGGATCGCATCCTTGTCGCGCAGCGCGTCCAGGCCGTCGGCGGGCATCATCACGCCGTGCTGGCGGTAGTAGTCGCCGCCCCAGTCGAAGTCTTCGAACTCGAAGCGGAAATCGGCGCCGGCGGCGGCCAGCGCTTCCATCACCTGGCGGCCTGCGGGAACCACTTCCTTGCCGATGCCGTCGCCGGGGATGGTCGCGATGCGGTAGGTCTTCATCTCTTGTCTCCTGGGCAGAATCCGTGTTTGCGTGATGGCGTGGAACGGATTCTGGGCCGTGGACAAGGTTTTGGATCGCTTGTAGAGTTAAACCATTCTTAACCTCAGATTAAAGCTGGCATGGCATCGTCCGCAGGGATCCAGCCGTCGGAACTGGGCTTTTTCACGTCGGTGGCCACCGCCGGCAGCCTGAGCGCGGCCGCGCGCGACCTTGGCATCACAACCGCGGCGGTCAGCAAGCGGCTGGCGCAGATGGAGGCGCGCATCGGCATGCCGCTGGTCACGCGCACGACCCGGCGCATGAGCCTGACGCCCGAGGGCGAGGTCTACCTGGAGCACGCGCGGCGCATCCTGAGCGAGATCGAAGACCTGGACCAGCTGCTGACGCGCTCCAAGGGCAGGCCGAGCGGCCTGCTGCGCGTCAATGCCACGCTGGGGTTCGGCCGCATGCACGTGGCGCCGGTGATTTCAGAGTATGTCGCGGCCTATCCGGAAGTCGACGTGCAGCTGCAGCTGTCGGCGGATCCCCCGCCGCTGAACGAAGACGCGTTCGACGTCTGCATCCGCTTCGGCGAGCCGCCCGATGCGCGCATCGTGGCGCGCAAGCTGGCACCCAACCGGCGCTTGCTGTGCGCGTCGCCCAAATACCTGCGTGACCACGGCATCCCCAACACGCCAGCCGACCTGCGCCGCCACAACTGCATCGGCATCCGGCAAGGCAGCGACGCCTACGGCGTATGGCGCCTGACCGCCGGCAAGGGCGCCAAGGCGCGTACCGAGACCGTGCGCGTGCGCGGCAACCTGACCACCAACGACGGCGAGATCGCGGTCAACTGGGCGCTGGAGGGCCATGGCATCCTGATGCGGGCCGAATGGGATATCGAACGCTTTCTGCGCAGCGGCCGGCTGGTGCAGGTGCTGCCGCAGTACGCCACGCCGGAGGCCGACATCTATGCGGTCTACCACCAGCGGCACCAGCTGTCGTCGCGGATCCGGCTGTTCGTTGAGTTCATGGCGGCCAAGTTCAGCGAGTTCGGCGAGCCGGCGAACATGCCGGCATGACTGTCGCTGCATGCAGCATTTACAACCCGGCGCGGCCTGGTGTGCCGAAATCAAGGGTTGCACGGATGGTGCGTTTCCTGCATGGCGCTGTTCTCCCACGTCTGCTATCCAAACCGACAGGAGGCCACCATGAGCATCTTCAAGGACATCCTCAACAAGCTGCTGGGACGAGCCAAGCCGGCAGCCACGGCGAGTGCGACGCCTGCAGGAGGCACGCCGACCTCCGCGGGTGCGGCCCCGCCACCGTCTGGCGCGTCACCCGCTGCAACGGGCGGCACCGCCCCCGCGGCCAGCGCCGGCCAGGCCACGGCCAAACCCGCGCCGCTGTCGGGCGTCGACGTCGAATCGATCATGGACAACCTGGTCAGGGAGAGCGGGCAGACGCTGAACTGGCGCACGTCCATCGTCGACGCGATGAAGGCGCTTGGCATCGACAGCAGCCTGGAGCACCGCAAGGAACTGGCGCGCGAGCTGCACTACAGCGGCGACATGAACGATTCCGCGGGGATGAATATCTGGCTGCACAAGCGCCTGATGCAGGAGCTTGCGGCCAACGGCGGCAAGCTCCCGGCGGATCTGTCGTAAGAAAAGCGTGGAAAGGCTCGGCGACTGCCCTAGCCGCCGATGCCGGCCCAGCGCAGGTGCTTGTCCCAGTCGGCGTCGCTGATCACGCCGGACACGCCCTGCCGCTGGCCGTCGGCGCGATAGAAATACGTGCGCGGCATCTCGCCCATCCAGTCGGGATCGACCGCGTAGCGCAGCCGCTCCTGCGGCTCGTTGCCAGACATCCACGCATTGCGCGTCAGGTTGACGCGCTTGAGCACCTGCTGCACCTGCGGCAGCGCATCGGCCCGGTCCATGGCCAGCGTGACCACGCGCAGGCTGCGATGCCTTGCCTGCAGCGTGCCGATGGCTTCGAAATTGCGCTTGCAGTAGACGCAGTCGAGCGACCACACCACCAGCACGAAGGGCTTGCCTTGCTGGGTGGCGCTGAGTTGCGCGGCATTGGCGGATTCGAAGACCGATACGCGTTCGGCCGCGTGCGCCATGCCGGCGACGCCGAGCGCGATCGCGGCGCCCGCCAGCGCGGCGACGAGTTTGCGACGTAACGACATAGCCCCGGTCATACCCCCGGTCATACCCCCGGTCATGCGCCCTCCTGCGCCAGCGGGAAGACCTGGAAGCCTTCGGCCTCGGTGCGCCACAGCACGTAGGCGCGGCCGCCGTGCTGCAGCAGGTGCGGCTGGTCCGAATCGCGCGCGGTGCCGGCGACCTGCCGCGTCTGCCAGGTCTTGCCGCCGTCCTGCGACAGCATCGCCGACAGCCGCGTCTGCTGGCCGTCGAACGATTTCCACGCCACCACGATGTGCTTGTCGTCGAGCGCGACGATATCGGCATGCTGCGCGCGCGGGTCGTCCAGCGGACGCTGCGCCTGCAGCTTGCCGTCCCTGAAGCGGCCCACCGATACCGTGGGCTTGCCTGCCTTCACGTTGAACCAGACCATGTGCAGCGTGCCGTCGGGCGTCACCGCGGCGCCCGGCCCGTGGTGCGGGCAGGCGTCGATGCGCCAGTCGTCGAAGGTAGCGCGCTGCATCGGCGCGGGCGTGCCGTCGGCCCCGAGCAGTGCCACCGCGTGGTCGCGCGCGTTGGGCGGGAACACGTGGCGCCACAGCGCCAGCACCTTGCCGTCCGGCGTCGGCGCGAGCGCGATGCGGCAGCATTCGCACGACTGGTCGGCGATCTTGTAGTCCCCCTGGAAACTCTTGCCGTGATCGGCTGACACCGCGTAGTAGATCGCAGCGCCGGCATAGGGCTGCTTGCGCGCCTCGGCGGCGGTCACGTCGCGCTTGTCGATCCAGCTGACGAAGACGCGGCCGGCCGCGTCCACCGCGATCGCGTCGAAGCGGTGCGCGATCTGGTCGCGGTTGGCATGCACCGTCACCGGCGCGGCAAAAGTCTTGCCGCCGTCGGTGGAGCGCGCGAAGCGGATAAAGCCGGTATAGGGCCTGGCCAGCGGCTGGGTCCAGGTGATGTAGATCTCGCCGTCGCGCCCCGCCGCTACCTTCGGCCGGCTGTCGTGATCGGCCGCGACGGGCTCGGGCACGCGGTTGACGTGCCGCACCGGCCCGAAGCTGCGGCCCTGGTCGGTGGACTCGCGCACCGCCACGTGCTGGCCATCCTTGTAGGCAATCCACAAACGGCCATCGCGATCGAAGGCGGCGCCGGTGCCGAGTTCGCTCATCGCCTTCGGGGCCGGGCTCTGCGCACCGTGGCCGGCATGGCTGCCATGCCCGCTGTGAGACTGCGCCATCGCGGCGAACGCCGTGCAGGCGATCACGCCCGCGGCAAGGATTCGGAAGCTGCGGCGCGCGCGCTGCATGGTCAGGGTATGGCTGGTCACTGCACTCAGAAGGAAAGCTTGGCCTCGGCGTAGAACGTCCGGCCCGGGTATGGGTGGTAGACGAAGTAACGCTGGCCGGTCAGGTTGTCGATGCCAAGCCCGAGGCGCACGTTCCTGGCGGGCTTGTAGGTCACCTTGACGTCGAAGGTCAGGAAACTGCTGGTGCCGCCGAAGGTGTCGGGATTGACGTCGCTGTTGTCGAGCGTATTGTACTGCCGCCCCGAATAGGTCATCGCCAGCGTGCCGGCCCATGCCGGCGTGAAGCGGTAGGTGCCAACGAGGTTCGCGCGCCACTGCGGGATGCGATAGAAATACTTGCCCACCGAGGCCGGGTTATTGGCGTTCTCCAGCGTCTTCGAATGGTTGTATGCGCCGCTGGCGGACAGGTCGAAGCCGCTCACCAGCACGTCGCGCCCGTCGTAGGCCAGCTCGATGCCGCGCGTGCGCACGCGGTCGACGTTCTGGAAGCTGGTGACGGTGGGGAACACCGTGGTGTTGGTCTGGCTGACCAGCGCATCGCGGATGTCGTCCTCATACACCGACACGCGGAAGTACGAACGGTCGACCGTGCGCTCGAAGGTCAGGTCCTTCGAAAACGAGCGTTCCGGCTTCAGGTTGGGATCGTTGTTGATCAGCGAGGTGCCGGTGATGCGGCCCTGGAACAGCTCGGCGACGGTCGGATAGCGATAGGCCTGGCCGAGCGACAGCCGGCCCAGCCAGTCCTGCCCGATGGCCTTTTCCAGCGCCAGCTTGGGCGACCAGTTGGACTCGCTGCGCACCGGGTAGGCGACATCCACGCCCGGCTGGCTGCGGCTGCCGTCATAGGCGCGCCAGTGCTCCCAGCGCACGCCCGGGATCAGCTTCCAGTCATCGGCGAAGTACCACGCGTCCTGCGCATACAGCGCCTGCGTCTCGGTCTTGCCGGCAAAGGCGTTGTTGAACGCGGAGATGGTGGCGGCCTGCCAGTCCGAAGTGTTGTAAGTGGTGTTGCTGAGCCGGTAGTTGTCGTAGTGGTAGCCGAAGGTGACCCAGTGGCCGCCCTTGAGCTGCTGCGGGCGATAGTCGGCCTTCAGGTCGAGCGTGCGCCAGCCGGTGCCGTCGCCATAGGTCACCGTGCCCGGGCCGTTGCCCGCGGTGCTGGCGGTGCGGCCGATGTCCTTGCTGACATCGAACAGCGACGCCACGCCGGAGAAGTTCCAGCCGGTCTCGTTGCGCGTGCGCAGCGACAGGCCGTAGAGCCAGCGCGCGTCTTCGCCATTGCTGGGCGCGAATGCGTTGGCAGGGATCACGTAGCGGAAGCCGCCGATATTGACCGGGCCGCTCGACACTCCATTGCCGTTGGCATCGCGCAGGTAGCTGCCGGTGGCGCTGGAACGGTCCTGCTGCCAGTAGGCGGCGGTGAACTGCGCCTGCAGCGTGTTGGTGATGTCGTAGGCGAGCTTGACCTTGAGCTGGTCCTGCACGGTGTGCGTGACGCCCTCGCTGTTGACGCCCATCACGGTGCGATCGGCGCCGGTCTGGTCCTGGTCGAAGTAGGCGCCGGTCACGGGCTTGTCGGCCGAGGTCGCACGCACGCTGGAGCGCGCCGCGGTGTAGAAGCTCAGCGGCTGGCTCTTGCTGTCCTGCCGGTCCACGCTGACCAGCCACGAGAACGGCCCGACGCGGTCGCCCACGTAGGCGTTGGCGTGCACGCCGTTGAAATTGTCGTGCGTGCCGTACAGGTTGAAGCGCTGCGTGAGCAGCTGCACGCTGGCATCGCCCTCGAACTTCTCCGGCGTGCGCGTGCTGATCAGCACGGTCGCCCCCAGCGAATTGCCCGGATACAGCGCCGAATACGGGCCATACAGCACGTCGACGCGCTCGATCTCGGCGGCGTTGACCAGCGACCAGCGCGGCGGGAAGGTGAAATCGGAGCCCAGCAGGTTCGACAGCAACAGGCCGTCGGCATAGACCAGCCCGCGTGCCGACTGCCGCGAGCTGGTGCTGCGCACCGAGATGATCGAGTTCATATCGCCGATGAAGCGCTTGCGCACGGCGAGGTTGGGCGCGTACTTGAGCGCGTCTTCGGTGTTGACCACGTTGAAGTCCGCCATGCGCGCGGCGCTGATGCCGTAGGCGGGCGATGGCGTATTGGGCGGCGTGGCGGGCGTTTCGCCGCGCTCGCTCTTGGCCGAGACCACGACTTCCTGCAGGGGCTGCGGCGCGGCGACGGGTCCATCCGCCTGCGCGCCGGCAATGCCGGGGCCCATCAGCGCGGCCGAAGCGGCCAGCGCGATCCGGTTTCTTCTCACTGGAATGCCTTTTCTGTTCTTCTGGCTCGCCCGTCTGGTGCGCCGTATCCGGCTCGTGGCGCACTTCCTCCGCGTAGCGAGTGCCGACATTCTAGGTGCCGGGACGGTTTGACGCAGTGCGACATAGCGCCGCGCCGGTGCGGAAACAAGGCGGCCGACCCAGGCGAGTGCCTGAAGCTCCATCCACGTTTACCCGCATATCCACACGGGGGCTTTATCTCTAGATTTGCCCGGATTGGCTCACACGCCAACGTGATGCTGGGAGAGACTGATCCGGCGGCAGCCGCCGCGGACAGCGCCGAAGGAGCAACCGCCCCGGAAACTCTCAGGCAGAAGGACCGGTATCACGCGTCACAGCACTCTGAAGAATGCCGCCATCGTCAGCCGGCATACCGAAGGAGCAAGCGGCCCTCGCCCCCCGTACAAGCGGCGATTGTCGTGAATCTCTCAGGTCAGGAACAGAGGGGGCGTCCGCCACGCATGTCGCGTGCGGGCTCCAACTCCGACGTTTCTGGACTGCCAGATCATGAAGACAATCGCCGTCATCGGCGGTGGCATCACCGGTGTCACCACTGCCTACGCGCTCGCCCGGCGCGGATTCTCCGTCACCCTGTTCGAGCGCCACCGCTACGCCGCGATGGAAACCTCGTTCGCCAATGGCGGGCAGCTTTCCGCCTCCAACGCCGAGGTCTGGACGCACTGGTCCACCATCCTCAAGGGCCTGAAGTGGATGCTGCGCAGCGATGCGCCGCTGCTGGTCAACCCGCGCCCGAGCTGGCACAAGCTGAGCTGGTTCGCCGAGTTCATCGCCTCGATCCCGCACTACCGCCGCAACACCATCGAAACGGCGCGCCTGGCCATCGCGGCGCGCGAGCACCTGTTCGCGTGGGCCGCGCAGGAAGGCATCGACTTCGACCACAAGCGCGAAGGCATCCTGCATATCTACCGCGACAAGGCCGGCTTCGAGCACGCGGGCCGCGTCTCGGCCCTGCTGGCACAGGGCGGGCTGGAGCGCCGCGCGGTCACGCCGGCGGAAATGCGCGCGATCGAGCCGACGCTGGCCGGCACGTACTACGGCGGCTATTTCACCGAAAGCGATTCGACCGGCGACATCCACAAGTTCACCAGCGGCCTGGCCGCCGCCATCGAGCGCATGGGCGTGCGCTGCCGCTACGGCGAGGACGTGCGCAATGTCACCACCGATGGCCGCAGCGCCAGCGTCACCGTGCAGGAAGGCGCGCACAGCACCACCTCGACCTTCGACGGCGCGGTGATCTGCGCCGGCACCGCCAGCCGCGCGCTGGCCGCCGGGCTGGGCGACCGTGTCAACATCTATCCGGTCAAAGGCTATTCCATCACCGTCAACCTGAACGACGCCGCCAGCCGCGCCGCTGCGCCGACCGTCAGCCTGCTCGACGACGAAACCAAGCTGGTCACCAGCCGCCTCGGCAACGACCGCTTCCGCGTGGCCGGCACCGCGGAGTTCAACGGCTTCAACCGCGACATCCGCGCCGACCGCATCCGGCCGCTGGTGGAATGGGTGCAGCAGTGCTTCCCCGGCGTCAGCACGCGCAGCGTGGTGCCGTGGGCGGGGCTGCGTCCGATGCTGCCCGACATGCTGCCGCGCGTTGGCCGCGGGCGGGCGCGGTGCATCTTCTACAACACCGGGCACGGGCACCTGGGCTGGACGCTGTCCGCGGTGACGGCGGATATGGTGGCCGGGGTGGTGGCGCAGGCGCTGGAAGCGCAGAAGGTGGCGGTGCCAGGTGGGATGGCGCTAGGGAGGGCCTGAGCGGCTGGCTGCAAATGCAGGGTGACGACAGCGGGATTTCAAACCAGAACTACCGCCCATTGTGAACGCACCGCTCTCCCGCGAAGTGGGAGAGGGGTGGGGGTGAGGGCCGGAGCATCAACGAAGTGAAGGGCGTCGCTATGCCAGCGCCTGCCCTCACCCCCGGCCCCTCTCCCGCAAGCGGGCGAGGGGAGCAAACCAGCGGCGCACGTTGCATGCGTCGTCTGGCATCACCTTCAGGCCGGCGCAAACACCGGCACCGGCGCCCCGTCCGCGCTGGGCGCGAACTTGACCTTCACCTTCTGCCCGATGCGCACTTCATCGAGATCGCAATCGACGATATGGGTCATCATGGTCACGCCCTCGTCCAGCTTCACGTAGGCGATGCAGTATGCCTGCGGGCCAGCCTTGCGCGTGACGCTGTACGAGTAGATGGTGCCGCGGCCGCTGGCGGTCTTCCAGACCGTATCGCCCATGCAGAACGGGCACAGCGTGCGCGGATACCAGTGCGTCTTGCCGCATGACTGGCAGTGCTTGACCAGCAGCCGGCCTTCGCGCGCGGCCTGCCAGAATTCGATGTTGTCGGGCTGTTCGTCCGGGGCCTTGTAGGCCATGGGAGTGTGTGGGGTCGTCATGTCAGTTGCTCCGGCGATCGTTCATCATTCACGCTCGAGGATCAGGGTGGCGCTGCCGTGGCGCGAGCCCAGGTAGCCGCCAGTGCCTTGCGCCAGCGCCAGGTCGCAGTTCTTCACCTGCACCGCCGGATGCGCCTCGCCGCGCAACTGGCGCACGGCCTCGATCACCTTGGTGATGCCGCCGCGGTTGGCCGGGTGGTTGTTGCACAGGCCGCCGCCATCGGTATTGAACGGCAGCTTGCCGACACCCGAGATCAGGTTGCCGTCGGCCACGAACTTGCCGCCTTCGCCCTTCTTGCAGAAGCCCAGGTCTTCCAGCTGCATCAGCACGGTGATGGTGAAGCTGTCGTAGATCGAGGCGTACTTGATATCGGCCGGGGTCACGCCCGCTTCCGCGAACGCGGCCGCGCCCGAGAACTTCGCGCCCGACCAGCTCAGGTCGACTTCGCCGCCCAGCTGGCCCTTGACGTACTCGCCGGCACCCACGATCTTCACCTTCGGACGCTTGAGCGTGGCCGCGATCTCGGGACGCGCCACGATCAGCGCACCTCCGCCGTCGGACACCACGCAGCAATCGAGCTTGTGCAGCGGGTCGGCGATCAAGGGCGAGTTCAGCACCTCTTCCACCGTGACCACGTTGCGCAGCATCGCATGCGGGTTGTGCTGCGCGTGGTGCGACGCGGCCACCTTGACCCATGCCAGCTGCTCGGGCGTGGTGCCGTACTCGTACATATGGCGCATGGCCACCATCGCGTACAGGTTGACGGTGACGGGATTGAACGGCGCCTCGAACGGCGCGTCCGGCAGGTTGGCGCCCCAGTTGCGCGCCTGCGTGCCGGTCGAGCCTTCCGAGCGCGGCCGGCCCGCCAGCGTGATCAGCGCCACGTTGCACTTGCCGGCGGCAATGGCCTGCGCGGCGTGCGAGACATGCACCAGGTAGGCGGAGCCGCCGGTGTCGGTGGAGTCCACATGGCGCACCTTCAGGCCCAGGTAGTCGATCATATTGGTGGCGCCCAGCCCCGGCGCATCGCCGGCGCAGAAATAGCCGTCGACGTCCGCCAGGGTCAGGCCGGCGTCGGCCAGCGCGCCGCGCGCGGATTCCGCGTGCAGCTGCGCCACCGACTTGTCCGGCGCCTTGCGGGTCGGGTGCTCGTAGGCCCCGACGATATATGCCTTGCCTTTGATGCTCATGGGAGTCTCGTCCTGCTTGGGATGGATATTGGGTAAGTTCAGAAACGCATCAGCACCAGCCAGGTCGCCACCATGGCCGGCCGCTCGCTGCCCTCGACCTGCATCTCGACTTTCCAGTGACAGCGCACTTCGCCGGGGCGGACATCGTCGAGCTGCTGCAGCGTGAACGCACCGCGCACGCGCGCGCCGGCCGGCACCGGGCCGGTGAAGCGCAGCCGGTCGAAGCCATAGTTCAACGCCAGCTTGCGGCCCGGGAAGGCAAAGCACTGCCCGAACGCCGCCGACACCATCGACAGGATCAGGAAGGCGTGCGCGACCGTGCAGCCGTATGGCGAATCCGCCGCGGCGCGCTCGGGGTCCACGTAGACCCACTGCCGGTCATGGGTCAGCTCGGCAAAGGTATCGATGGCGGACTGCCCGATGGGGAAATACTCGCTCACCGCGGCCGGCGCGGCGCAAAGCGCGCGCAGGTCGTCGAGCGATGCAATGCTGTGCATGAGGCTCCTGTCGGTCCAGGTCTCGCCGGGCGCGATCGGCGCGATCGGCGCTATTGGCGCGATCGGTCCAGGCGGTCGGCTGTGTCCATTACGTTCCTTGGTACTGAATCCTGATGCTGTACCGCAGCTTGCGGTCGAGTGTAGCGACGGCACCGAAGCAACGTCCAATATCGTTTCCCGCTCGATTGATAAGCAGCGTTTATCGGCCCACCCGGTGCGCGCGGTTGCCCGGGGGACGCCCCGCGCACTAAGATGTGGCTCCCGCATCCCCACTGACCCCATGGAACTGCGCCGCATCCGGCACTTCGTCGTGCTGGCCGAGACCCTCAATTTCCGCCGCGCGGCAGAACGCCTGCATATCGCCCAGCCCGCGCTGACGGTCTCGATCCAGAAGCTCGAGTCTGAGCTGGACGCCACCCTGTTCGTGCGCGAGCCGCGCGGCGTCACGCTGACCGAGACCGGCCGCGCCGCGCTGGCCGAGGCCCGGCGCATCCTGTTCCATGCCGGCCAGTTCAGCGAGCTGGTGCAATCGGCCAGCAGCGGCATGGCCGGCACCTTGCGGGTGGGTTTTGTCGGCACCACGACCTCGCACCTGCTGCCACGGCTGGTGACGCGCTTCCGCAATGAATATCCCGGTGTCGAACTGGTGCTGCGCGAAGCGACCTCGACCCGCATCATGCAATGGCTGGAAGACGAGGCGCTGGACGTGGGCCTGGTGCGCACGCCGCTGCTGACGCCGGGCAATACCGCGCTGGCGCTGCTGGAGCGCGACCGCTTTGTCGCCGCCCTGCCGCGCAGCCATCCGCTGGCGGGCAAGCCGTCGCTGACGCTGGCCGACCTGGCGCAGGAGCGCTTTGTCATGTACGAGCAAAGCGAAGCCTCTGGCCTGCGCAGCGCCGCGCTGTCGGCATGCCAGACGGCCGGCTTCCAGCCGCGCGTCACGCAGGAGGCCACGCAGGTGCAGACCGTGCTGGCGCTGGTGGAGAGCGGGCTGGGCGTGGCGCTGGTGCCGTCGATCATGCAGCGCTTCGCCAACGACCGCATGGTGATCCGCGACCTGGCGGGCTATCCGGACAGTGCCGGCATCGGCCTGGCGCTCACCTGGCTGCCGGCGCACGACAGCCCGGTGGTACGGCATTTCCGCGAAGTGGCGTTGTCGGAATTCGCGGTGGATGGCGGCAACGAGGAGCGTGGCGCGCCCTAGCCTGCGCAAGCTATTCGCCCTCTTCTTCCGCCACGCTCAGGGTCAGTCCTGCCGCGGGCAGCGGCAGGGCCGTGCGGTATCGCACCTGCTTCAGCGCGAAGCTCGACCGGATATTGGACACCCCCGGGATCTTGGTCAGCTGCTCCAGGATAAAGCGCTCCAGGCTCTGCATGCTGGGCACGACCACGCGCAGCAGGTAGTCCGCATCGCCCGTCATCAGGTAGCACTCCATCACTTCCGGACGCTTGTCGATCGCCGCCTCGAAACGGCGCAGCGCGTCTTCCACCTGCTTTTCCAGGCTGACCTGGATAAACACATTGATGCGCAGGCCCAGCGCCTCGGCATTGAGCAATGTGACCTGCTGCTTGATCAGTCCCATTTTCTCCAGCGCCTTGACGCGGTTGAAGCAAGGCGTCGGCGACAGGTTCACGGCGCGCGCCAGCTCGGCATTGGTGATGCGGGCGTTCTGCTGCAGCTGGTTGAGGATGGCGATATCGATGCGATCGAGCCTGAGCGAGGTTTCGTTCATGATGTAACAATTCCGGATTCTGGCGTTTATTGAGAATTTTTATACTGTGATAGGTGGTTCAGGCAAGGCAATTCAGACACATTCTCCGCGGCTCCAGGCGTAACCTTGTTGGCATCGGCGGGCTTTGGCGGGCGCGCCGCCACAGACAAGCAATACGGACAGGAGCGGTGCCATGACTAACCTGGCAAACGGTGTGCAATCGATGCTCGCGCTGCCTTCGGCCAACGAAGACAGCGATCCCCAGGAAACGCGCGAATGGCTGGACGCGCTCGAAGGCGTGCTGGCGCACGCCGGCAGCGCGCGCGCCAGCTTCCTGCTGCGGCGCCTGGCCTCGCATGCCGCGGCGCAGGGCCTGCCGCCGCCCGGCGCCGGCCCGAGCGCCTATGTGAATACGATTCCCGTGCAGGCGCAGCCGCCCTACCCCGGCGACCTCGAGATTGAGGCCCGGCTGGGCGCCGCGCTGCGCTGGAATGCGCTGGCCATGGTGGTGCGCGCCAACCGCGCCTATGGCGAACTGGGCGGGCATATCGCCAGCTATGCCTCGGCGGCCGACCTGTTCGAAGTCGGATTCAACCACTTCTTCCGCGCCGACAGCAGCGCAGAACAGGGCGGAGACCTCGTCTATTTCCAGCCGCACTCCGCGCCCGGCGTCTATGCCCGCGCCTACCTGGAAGGCTTCCTCGACGAAACCCACCTGCAGCACTACCGGCGCGAGATCGCCGGACCCGGACTGTGCTCCTACCCGCATCCCTGGCTGATGCCGGACTTCTGGCAGTTCCCGACCGGCTCGATGGGCATCGGCCCCATCAATTCGATCTACCAGGCGCGCTTCATGCGCTACCTGCAGAACCGCGGGCTGCAGCCGGCGTCGTCGCGCAAGGTCTGGGGCTTCTTCGGCGATGGCGAGATGGACGAGCCCGAATCGATCGGCGCCTTGTCGCTGGCCGCACGCGAGCAGCTCGACAACCTGGTGTTCGTCATCAACTGCAACCTGCAGCGGCTCGACGGGCCCGTGCGCGGCAACGGCCGCATCGTCGATGAACTCGAAGCGCTGTTTGCCGGCGCCGGCTGGAACGTGATCAAGGTGCTGTGGGGCTCGGACTGGGACGAGCTGTTCGCGCGCGACCGCTCCGGCGCGCTGGTGCGGGCCTTCGCGCAGACCGTCGACGGCCAGTTCCAGACCTTCTCCGCCAACGACGGCGCCTACAACCGCGAGCACTTCTTCCAGCAGAACCCCGAGCTCGCCGCCCTCGCCGCGCACCTGAGCAACGACGACATCGACCGCCTGCGCCGCGGCGGCCACGACCTGCGCAAGCTGCACGCCGCCTACGCGCGCGCCATGGACCACCGCGGCCAACCGACCGTAATCCTGGCCAAGACCATGAAGGGCTTCGGCATGGGCACGGTGGGCCAGGGCCGCATGACCACGCACCAGCAGAAGAAGCTGGAACTGGAAGACCTGAAGGCGTTCCGCGACCGCTTCCAGCTGCCGCTGTCGGACGACGACGTCGCCAACCTGCGCTTCTACAAACCCGCCGACGACAGCCCGGAGATGCGCTACCTGCACGCACGCCGGGCCGCGCTTGGCGGCTACCTGCCGCGGCGCCGGCAGGCCGCGACCACCGCGCTCGCGGTGCCGCCGTCCGGCCAGTGGGCCAGCTTCGCGCTGGCCGCGGACGGCAAGGAGATGTCGACCACCATGGCCGTGGTGCGCATGCTCGGCAGCCTGCTCAAGGACGCCACGCTGGGACCGCGCATCGTGCCGGTGGTCGCTGACGAGGCGCGCACCTTCGGCATGGCCAACCTGTTCCGGCAGGTCGGCATCTATTCGCCGCTGGGCCAGCGCTATGAGCCGGAAGACCTGGGTTCGATGCTGTACTACCGCGAATCCACCGGCGGGCAGATCCTGGAAGAAGGCATCTCGGAAGCCGGCGCGATCTCGTCATGGATCGCCGCGGCCACCGCGTACAGCGTGCACGACCTGCCGATGCTGCCGTTCTACATCTACTACTCGATGTTCGGCTTCCAGCGCATCGGCGACCTGATCTGGGCCGCGGCCGACCAGCGCGCCCGCGGCTTCCTGATCGGCGCCACCTCGGGCAAGACCACGCTCGGCGGCGAGGGGCTGCAGCACCAGGACGGCACCAGCCACCTGGCCGCGTCGACCATCCCAAACTGCCGCGCGTGGGATCCCGCCTTTGCCTATGAAGTGGCGGTGATCGTGGAGCATGGCATGCGCGAGATGGGCGAGCAGCAGCGCGACGTCTTCTACTACGTCACCGTCGGCAACGAGAACTATGCGCAGCCGTCGATGCCGCAGCCGGCCGAGGCCGCGCGCGACGGCATCCTGAAGGGCATGTATTCGCTCATGCCGCACCGGCGCGATGCCAGCCACGTCAACCTGCTCGGCGCGGGCGCCATCCTGCCCGAGGTGATCAACGCCGCGCGCCTGCTCGAAGACGACTGGGGCGTGGTGGCGCAGGTGTGGAGCGTCACCAGCTTTACCGAACTGCAGCGCGACGCGATCGCCGTGGAACGCAGCAACCGCTTGAACGACGAACATGCCCGCTCGTATGTCGAGACGGTGCTGGACGGATCGGACGGCCCGGTGATCGCCGCCACCGACTATGTGCGCGCGGTGCCGGAGCTGATCCGCGCGTGCGTGCCGGGGCGCTACGTGACGCTGGGCACCGATGGCTTTGGCCGCAGCGACACGCGCCAGGCCTTGCGCGCGTTCTTCGAGGTAGACCGGTATTCCGTCGTGGTCGCGGCGCTGCGGGCGCTGGCCGATGACGGCAAGCTTTCGCCCGATGTGGTGCGCGCGGCGCGGGAACGCTATGGCAAGTCGGCCGGCAAGGCCGCGGCATGGCAGGCCTGATCTGAATCGATGTTCGCAGCCAGCGTGTCGATCAAGGGGCAATACTCCTCGTTGCCGTTGGCATGGCATTGACCGATCAGGTTCTTCAGTTCCGCGCGCATCCGCCGCAGGTTCCGCAGCCTTTCCTCCACCAGGCCGAGCTTTCGCTCGGCCAGTGCGCGAGCCGTGCTGCACTGGCCGTGGTTCTGCTGCAGCAGTACCCGGACTTCATCCAGCGTGAACCCGAGTGATTGGGCCTGGCGGATGAAATGCAGCCGCTGCAGGCTCTGTTGCGAATACTGGCGAATGGCGCCATGGGCGCGCTCGGGCACCGGCAGCAGCCCGCACCGATGGTAGTAGCGTACTGTCTCCACGCCAACACCAGCCGCCCTGGCCAGCTTCCCGATCGTCAGTGTGTGCTCCATCGCTTGACTCCGTACCCCGGTACGGTCCTAGGCTACGCGAAAGCTGCACTTGGGTGAAGGAGGGTTGCATTTCGACCGCAAAACGACAGCGGCCGCCATATGTAGCGGTAACTCTAGAAAGGTCATTATGCAATCGCGAATCATTCGTGTTCTGCCCGCAGAACATGGTTGGGCACTGGAGTTCACCGGGCTCGATATCAAGCCCCAGAGGTTTCCGACCATGGAAGCGGCAATCGCGGCCGGCTGGGATGTGGCCAGGCGGCAGAACGCCGAATTGCACATCCATCGTCATGACGGGAATGTGCAATTGCGCAGTGCGCGCGACGGCAAGCAACAGGATCCGCAGCGGTGATGCCGCGCGACGGCGGCCCGCCACAAGCGAGTCGAGGCCCGCTCCCACTTGTCCCAAATTAACAAACGAATGTCCCAGTAAAGCAAGCGAGCGCGCTTCGATCGCCCGATACTCCATCTCCAAGCAGGCCATGACCTGTACGCAGATCCACCAACTGCTGGAGACATCGAAATGGAGATCAGGCAGATCACCCCGGCCATTGGCGCCGAAATCACAGGCGTCCATCTCGGCGACGCGGCGCGTGATCCGGCGCTCTTCGCCGACATCAAGGCAGCGCTGCTCAGGCACCGCGTGCTCTTCTTCCGCAAGCAGGACATCACGCGTGCCGAGCACGTCGCGTTCGCCAGCGCCTTCGGCAAGCTGGAAGACCATCCCGTGGCCGGCAGCGACCCGGATCATCCGGGCCTGGTGCGCGTCTACCGCAGCGACAACCCGCACAGCTACGAGAACAACTACCACTGCGATGGCCTGTGGCGCCCCAACCCCGCCATGGGCGCGGTGCTGCGCTGCATCGAATGCCCCGAGATCGGCGGCGACACCATCTGGGTCAACATGGTGAAGGCCTACGAGGAACTGCCGGACGACATCAAGGTGAAGATCGACGGGCTGCGTGCCCGCGCCAGCATCGAGCAGAGCTTCGGCGCGGTCATGACGCCCGAGGCGCGCGCGAAGCTCGCGCAGGACCATCCGCCGGCGGAGCATCCGGTCGTGCGCACGCATCCGGAAACCGGCGAAAAGGTGCTGTTCGTCGGTGCCGGCTTCTCGACCTACTTCACCAACTACAGCACGCCGGCCAACGTGCGGCACGGCATCGACAAGGCGCCCGGTGCCGCACTGCTGCTCAACTACCTGATCAGCCGCGCCACCATTCCCGAATACCAGGTGCGCTGGTCCTGGCAGCAGGGCGACATCGCTGTCTGGGACAACCGCTGCACGCAGCACTACGCGCTCAACGACTACTGGCCCGCCCCGCGCAAGATGGAGCGCGCGGCCATCGTCGGCGACACCCCCTACTGAACCGACTGCCTTCCGACCCGGAGACTCCCCATGTACTTCCTCGATGGCCACCTCTTTCCCGAAAACCAGCAGCCGCTGATCATCACGGCCGCACCGTATGCCCCCGGCTGGCTGCCTTCCGATTTCCCCGAAGACATTCCGGTCACCATGGAGGCGCAGATCCAGAAGGCGGTGGACTGCTACAACGCCGGCGCCACCGTGCTGCACCTGCATGTGCGCGAACTGGACGGCAAGGGCTCCAAGCGCCTGTCCAAGTTCAACGAACTGATTTCGGGCGTGCGTGCCGCGGTGCCCGACATGATCATCCAGGTGGGCGGCTCGATCTCCTTCGCGCCCGAGGACGAGGGACAGGCCGCCAAATGGCTGTCGGACGACACCCGCCACATGCTGGCCGACCTGGATCCCACGCCGGACCAGGTCACGGTGACGGTCAATACCTCGCAGATGAACGTTACCGACCATGCGGAAGACGCTGACTTCCGCGGCACCTCGCGCGAAGACATGGCGCTCTTCGACGCCTACAAGAACATGACGGTGCCGGCCAATCCCGGCTGGGTGGAAGAGCACGTGCGCCGGCTGACCGCCGCCGGCATCCAGAGCGAATTCCAGTGCTACAACATCAATAGCCTGGAGTCGGTGGAGCGGCTGATGCGGCGCGGCTTCTACAAGGGCCCGCTGAACCTCAACTGGGTGGCGATCGGCGGCGGCATGGACACGCCCAGCGTCTACAGCCTGGCCAACTTCATGCGCGCCGTCCCGGACGGCGCGGTGGTGACGGTCGAGAGCAATGTGCGCAACGTACTGCCGGTCAATACCATGGGCATTGCCATGGGCCTGCACGTGCGCTGCGGCACCGAGGACGTGCTGTGGAACCCGCGGCGCACGGCGAAGCAGGGCACCGTGGAGCAGATCGAGCAGCTGGTGCGCATCTCCCGCGAACTCGGCCGTGACATCGCCACCGCCAAAGAGGCACGCGAGATCTGCAGGATCGGCGTGTTCTACGACACGGTGGAAGAATCGCTGCAGGCCAACGGCTTCGCCCCCAACCGCAACGGCGGCACCCAGGGCTTCCTGCGCAAGACCCAGTAAGGCGCACTCCCCCGCCGACACGGCCCGCCAACAGGGCCGAGGGACATAAGACAAGGAGACAAGCAATGAAACGCTCCCCCCAGATCCGCCCCCCCCAGATCCGGCGCCGCGCGGTGGTGCTCGCGCTTGCCCTCGGCGCGCTGCTGCCGGCCGCCCGGGCGGTGCACGCCGCCCCGGCTACCGAGTGGCCGGCCAAGCCGGTGCGGATACTCGTCGGCGCGCCACCGGGCGGCACCGCGGACATCCTCGCACGGCTCTTTGCCCATGAGCTGCAACGGCCGCTCGGGCAGCCGGTGGTCGTCGACTACAAGGCCGGCGCGGCAGGAACGATTGCCGTGCAGAGCATGCTGTCCGCGCCGCGCGACGGCTATACCTTGCTGCTGATCCAGAAGGGCATCGCCTCGGAGGTGCCGCAAGCCATCAAGGTGTCCTACGACCCGTTCAAGGACATCGTCCCGCTGGTGCAGCTCACGCGCCAGGGCCTGGTCCTGGTCGGCAATCCCGGCCTTCCCGCGAAAAACCTCGCCGAGCTGGTCAAGTACGTCAAGGCCAACCCCGGCAAGATCGATATCGCGAACTTCGGCATCGGCCTGCGCGGCCACACCATCGGCGTCCAGTTCAACCGCCTGGCGGGGCTCGATACCGGCGCGGTGAGCTACAGAGGCTCTCCGCCTGCCTTGCAGGACATCATGGGCGGCCAGGTTTCGCTGATGTTCGACGGGCCGGCGACGTCCATGCCGTTCATCAAGGCCGGCAAGCTGCGAGCCTTCGCGGTGGCCTTCCCGCAGCGGCTCGCCGCGCTGCCCAACGTTCCCACGTTTGCGGAACTGGGCTACCCGGACCTCAGCGAGGTGGGCTGGATGGGATTGTGGGCGGCGCCCGGCCTGCCGCCGGCCGTGGTAAGCAAGCTGCGCGAGGCGACGCTCGCCGCCATGCAATCGCCCACGCTGCGGCGCAAGATCGAAGAGCTGGGCATGGAGGTCGGCACGCCGGCCACGCCGGACGAGCTTGCCAGGGACGTGCGCGAGTCGTACGACCGCCAGGGCAAGGTGCTGCGTTCGATTCAGTTCAAGCCGGAATGACACAGGAGACAGCATGAAGGCGGTACGAGTACTACCGGGCGCGGAGGGTGGCCAGCTGGCCGTGCAGGAGATCCCGACCCCGCGGCCCGGCCCCGGCGAGGTGCTGGTGCGGGTACGCGCATCGGGCATCAACTATGGCGAGCTCAAGTACATGCGGGAACACCGGACCGGTGCGCCGATGACGGCCGGCGTGGAGTTTGCCGGCGAGGTCGCCAGCGTCGGCGAGCAGGTCAGCGGCTGGCGCGAAGGCGACCGGGTGATGGGCCACGGGCGCGGCTGTCACGCTCAGTATGTCGTCGCCGCGCCGCTGGCGCTGATGCCGGTGCCACCCGGGGTATCGTGGGCCGATGCGGCCGCGTTCCCCAATGTGTTCATCACCGCCCATGACGCGCTGGTCAGCAACGGCGAGCTCAAGGCCGGCGAGACGGTGTTCATCAACGGCGCCTCGGGCGGGGTCGGCATGGCCGCGGTGATGACCGCCGCTGCGCTCGGCGCGAGGGTGATTGCTTCCTCGCGCTCGGCGTCCAAGCTGGAGCGCCTGGCAGGCTATGGCGTCGATGTCGGCGTCAACGCGTCGTGCGAATCGCAGGTCGAGGCCATCATGGCAGCCACCGACGGGCGTGGTGTGGACGTCATCATCGATACCATCGGCGGCACGGTCTTCGAAGACCACATCAAGAGCCTGGCAGTCAAGGGCCGCCTGGTCAACCTGGCGCGGCTGGGCGGCGCCAGTACTGCCCAGGTCGATCTCAACCTGCTGTGGCATAACCGGCTGAAGCTGATCGGCGCCACCTTCCGCACGCGCACCGAGGCCGAACGCCTCGAATGCGTGCAGGCCTGCGCGCGCGACCTGATGCCCTTCTTCCGCGAAGGCAAGCTGCGCCTGCCGATCGACCGCACCTTCCCCATGGATGCGATCGGCGAGGCCTATGCCTGCATCGAACGCGGCCAGCATATGGGCAAGATCGTGCTTATTGCCGACTGACGGCCGGTCCCGTGCGCCGGCGGCCCGTTGTTGCCTGATCGGCCGCCTGCAAACGCCATTGCGTGACGCTGCAGCCAAAGCTGGCGCGGAACCAATGACTGAAACTGCTCTGGTTCGAGAATCCCAGCAGCCCCGCGATCTCGCCGAGCGGCAGGTCGCTCTCCTGCAGGTGCCGCCTGACCAGCTCGGAACGGACTTCGTCGAGCAAGGCCGAGAAGGTCAGCCCGTCGACGATGAGATGGCGATGCAGCGTGCGACGGTCCACGCGAAGATGCCGCGCCACCTGCTGGGCGGTACAACGCCCGCCGGGCAGCAGCGCCATGATCAGCTCGCGGCACGCCTCGCGCATGCCTTCGCCGCGCTGGCGCAGCGATGCCTCAAGGTAATCCCGTGCCAACTGGATGGCCCCGGAATGGTCGGGCGTGCGCGGCGTGTCCAGGTCGGCCGCCGCGCAGACCAGGCCATTGAATGGCTGGTTGAACATCGGGTTGCGGCCGAAGAATGCACGGTGCGCCGCGATATCCGCCGGCGGCCGGTGTGTAAAGCAAACCTGCTGCGGCCGCCACTGCGGCCCGATCAGCTCGCGCAGGATCCGGAACATCATGGCCACGCTCAACTCCATCGCCTGCCGCGTTGCCGCGCCCGGCCCCGGCAGCAGGTCTTCACGGATGACCACGGTCTGGCCGATCTCTTCGATGCGCATGACCAGCGAGGTGCTGATCAGCTTCAGGTAGCGGCACAGGGCATCGAGCGCGTGCCTCGGCGAAGGCTCCTCCTTCAGCACCAGGCTGATCGGCCCCAGGTTGGAAAACGTGCGGCGCGCCGCCAGCCGCAGCGCAAAATCCTCCGTGCCCGTGGCGCTGGCGGTGAGTTCGAGCAGCTCGCGCAGTGCCCGGCTGGGAATCAGCGCCTGCGGGTCCCTGAGCAGCCGCGCGGACAGCCCCGCCTTGCGCAGCAAGGCGCCGGGATCATGCCCGAGCGACTCCGTCAGCTCGATGTAGCCGCTCAGGCTGGCGCTGCGGACAAGTCTTCCGACGTTTTGCATGGCGAGGCCCGGCGTGCGCGGGGACTGCGCCGGGATGTTCGTGAGAGGCAATGGGGTGCTGCGGGGACGGGGTCTCGCACACAGGTGCGTGCAGTATGCCTCAAACGAAGGCTTGCGATCGGCGCGTGGGGAGCGTAAGCGCGATCAGGACAGATAGCATGGTCGGACCGGCACATGGCACCGGTCCGATTCGCCTGGGCTCAGTCAGACTGGTACTTGGGTGAGCGCGGCCCGTAGAGGATGCCGGCAGGCTGGCCGGCCGACAACAGCTGGTAGCTCGCGGTGCCCGCCACGCTGTAGCTCGCATCGAACGTGTGGTTCATGACCTGCGTCACCGCCGCATTGATGAGCATGCCGATCAGCCCGCCGCCACTGCTGGAACTGTCGGTGGCCGACACGGCCGTACCACTCCACAGGACATCGCCGGTCTTGAGGTCGACCAGCCTGGCGTTGGCAGCCACGCGGGTCACGCTGCTGATGACCTGGTATTTCGAACCATATTCGGTCACGGTCACGTACAGCGCGGCATCGGCCCCGAAGATTTCGCGCAGCTTGGCCACCGGCACGGCATGGATGTCGCCCGGCACGTTCAGGCCGTTCTGCCTGAACGTCTCTTCAACCAGTGCGACCGGCAACACGTAGTAGCCCGATTCCGCCAGCGGGACCGTCGCTTGCGACAGCATGGCATAGGTGGCCTTGACGTCCGGCGACTCGTTCAGCGGCGGCAGCACCACGATCGAGCGGGGACGGCTGGCCTTGAACGCGGCGTAGTCCACCTGCTTGTTCTGCACCGCGCAACCGGCGAACAGCAGCACGACACCCAGGCTGGCGATATAGGTAAGAAGCCGGCGCATCATTTGGTGCTCCCTGCCGCGGGCGCGGCCTTGCTGGCGTCCGCCTTGATTTCAGTGCGGCTGTCGCTCTTGACATTCCGCAACAGGAAATCCATGTACGGCGTGGCCTCGGGGAAAAGGGTTTTCTCGGTCTGGAACTCGCTGACCATCTGGTCCGGCTTGCCGAGGTTGAGATACAGCATGCCAAGCTGGGCATGGTAGCCCGGCGGCACGGCGCCGCCCTTGGCCTGGATCTTCTGCAAACCCGCTTCCAGCGCGGTCACCTGCGCCTCCCTGGACTCGCCCTTGAAGTACTCATAGACCTGGGCCTGGTACCCCTCCCACTGATACATGGGCTGTGGACCCGCGCAGCCGGCGAGCAAAATACTGCCGGCGGCTGACAACAACGCTGCCCTGCGCAACGTGACCGTTTGCATCATCATTATTCTCGTTTTGGTGAAGGACTGGATTACTTCTGACCCGGGTTCCACGCCCCGCTCTCGATGGCGGCCACAAGGTGGTTGATCGCCTCGCGCATGGCCAGGTCCATGACCTTGCCGTTCAGCGTCGAGTCATAGCTGGCCCTGCCTCCAAAGCCGATCACTTCGCGGTTCGACAGCGTGTATTCACCCGCTCCCTGGGTCGAATAAACCACTTCCGAGGTCGAGATGTTGATGATGTTCAGGTTGACCTTGGCATAGGCCACCTGGGACTTGCCCCGGCCAAGGATGCCGAAGAGCTGTACGTCGCCGACTTCCTTGCGGCCAAACTCGGTGATGTCGCCGGTGACGACAAAGTCAGCGCCCTTCAGACGCTGCGCCTGGTTCTTGATCGTTGCCTCGCGCCTGATCTCGTCGAGGTTTTCACGCTCGAGCACGTTGAAGCGGTTGGTCTGCTGCAGGTGGGTGACCAGGCTGGTCTTGGCCTGGCCGCTCAGGCGATCGATGCCGTCCGAGAACACGCCACGCATGTAGTTCGAGCGGTTGTCGAACTTGCCCACCGCGATGGGCGTGCGCACGCCGTTGTAGGGACGGCTGGCGCTTTCCACTTTCTGGACCGGCAGCGCGGTCGATGATTCGGTGGCGCAACCGGCCAGGCCAAGCGCGGCAGCGATGGCGAGCAGGCAGCATGTCTTGGTTTGTTTCACTGATTTCTCCTGGTTTGCAGTGGGGACGCGGCGGCTATTATGGCGCGGCGGCGCCCGGGACGCGACTGGCATTGCAACCGGCGGCGTCATTCCAGGTGGGACCAGGAGGAAGGTGGCATCCGACTAGCTGCAGCGACCGGCTGCAAATCGGCCCAGCCCGCGGCGATCGCTTCGCGCGCGCGTTCCGCGGTGTACTGGCCCGCATAGATCAGCACGCCGGGGAATGCTTCGCGCAGCTTGCGCTTGAATGCCGCCGGCATCAGCGGCGCATCGTCCCAGTCCGCTTCCGCGATGTGGAGGTAGCCGACGCCGAGTTCGCCCAGCAGCCTGGCCGCGGCAGGTATGTCGTCTCCGGATCGTCATCGACGCAGCCGTTCAGCGTGGTCAGCGGCGCGAGGCGGATGCCGACGCGCGACGCGTCGCCCGTGCCTTCGATCAGCGCCTGCGCGACTTCGCCGAGGAAACGCAAGCGGTTCTCCAGCGACCCGCCGTAGGCGTCCGTGCGCGTGTTGGCGTTCGAGTCGATGAACTGGTTGGACCGCAGTGTGCCCGCTTTACTTTTGCGCGAAAATGGGCCTATAAACCAAACAGTCTTGATTCCAGATCAACAATGAACATCACCCTCGACGAACTCCAGGCGTTTGCGGCCGTGGTCGACACCGGTTCGATCACCGCCGCCGCGCAGCAGCTGAACCTGACCGTGTCGGCAACGAGCCGCACGCTCGCGCGGCTCGAGGAGAAGCTGAAGACCACGCTGCTGCGCCGGACCACGCGCCGGCTGGAGCTGACCGAGGAAGGCCGGGCCTTCCTGCAGAATGCGCGGGCGATCATCGACTCGGTCGAAAGCGCCGAAGAGCAGATGCTCGCGCGGCGCGAGAAGCCGTCCGGGCGCCTGCGGGTCGACGCCGCGACGCCGTTCATGCTGCACGTGATCGTGCCGCTGGTGCGCGGCTATCGCGAGCGCTATCCGCAGGTGGAACTGGAGCTGAACAGCAACGAAGGCATCATCGACCTGCTCGAGCGGCGCACCGACGTCGCGATCCGGATCGGGCGACTGAAGGATTCGACGCTGCATAGCCGGCTGATCGGCAACAGCCGTGTGCGCATTCTCGCCAGTCCGGCATATCTTGACGCGCACGGCCAGCCGCGCAAGGTCGGGGATCTCGGCGGGCATGCGCTGCTCGGTTTCAATCAGCCCGAGTCGCTGAACGTGTGGCCGATTCTTGGCGCGGATGGCGAGCCGTACCGGATCGCGCCGGCGGTGTGGTCATCGAGCGGAGAGACACTCAGGCAACTTGCGCTAGAAGGGGCAGGCATCGTCTGCCTGTCGGATTTCATGACCGCGCAGGATCGCGAGTCCGGGCGCCTCGTGCAGGTCCTTGCGCGCCACACGCAGGACGTGCGGCAGCCGGTGCATGCTGTCTACTACAGGAACACGGCCATTTCGTCGCGGATCGCGTCGTTCGTCGAGTATCTGATCGAAGTGCTCGGCAGCGGGAGCGGCGGGCGTGGGGCGCCGGCCTGGACGGATCGATGAGCTTGCGGCATTGAGGCAGGTCGCGCGTGAGCACACATGCATTACCTGCGCAACGGCAGCGTGGCCCATCGGACGTCTCCTCTGCCGCCTCAGCATGCCAGGTCCATATCTTTGATCTGAAATCAAAAATATTTGACCCATACAAGGCTTAATCAACAAATATAAATCGCGCAAACTGCGATCCGTCGAAGAACTCCCTGTGCCCGCGGCCACGCGACCCCGTGGCCGCCCCCCCTTCCTCATCAAGGTCCACAAATGAGTCTACTGTTCAAGCCCTTTAGCCTGGGCGAGCGCCAGCTCGCCAACCGGATCGCCATGGCGCCGCTGACCCGTTCCCGGAACCCGGATGGTGTTCCGAACGATCTCAACGCGCTCTACTACAGCCAACGCGCCGACGCCGGCCTGATCGTGACCGAAGGTACGGTGATCTCTCCCAGCGCACAGGGCTTCCTGTTCAACCCCGGCCTCTACACCCCGCAACAGGTGGAAGGCTGGCGCAAGGTCACGGACGCCGTCCACGCGAAGCGCGGTACGATCTTCACCCAGCTCTGGCATGTCGGCCGCGTGAGCCATGTTTCGATCCAGCCCGGTGGCATTCAGCCCGTCAGTGCAACCGGCCAGACCGCGAAAGACACCAAGGCCTGGGGTTATACCGCCGACGGCACGCCGGGGGCGGTCGATGTGTCCGAGCCTCGCGCACTGACGACAGGCGAGGTCTATGGCGTGATCGCCGATTTTGCCGAGGCCGCCGCCAATGCGATGCAGGCTGGATTCGACGGCGTCGAGCTGCACGGCGCCAATGGCTACCTGATCGAGCAGTTCCTGAACCCGGCGGTGAACGATCGCACCGATGAATTCCGCGGCAACACCCTGGAGAGCCGCACCCGTTTCGCCTTGGCAGCCATCGATGCGGTCGCGGCGCGGATCGGTGCGCAACGCACGGCCATCCGCTTGTCTCCCTATGGCGGCCTCGGCGACATGGCCGCGTACCCTGAGCTCGAAGACACGTATCTCTATCTCGCCGATGAACTCTCCAGGCGGAACATCGCCTACGTCCACCTGATGGACCAGAGCACGCGCGGCAGTTCGGCCACGCCAAGTGATTTCCTTGAAAAATTCCGCCGTCGATTCACGGGCGTGCTGATCCTGGCCGGAGGCATGACGCGCGCACGCGCCGAGGATCTCATCGCCGACGGTCTCATCGACATCGCGGCATTCGGCGAGCCGTTCATTGCCAACCCCGACCTGGTCGCTCGCCTTGAGAACGACTGGCCCCTGGCCACGTCCATCCGTTCGCTCCACTACGGCGGCGGCGCCGAGGGCTACACGGACTATCCCGCCTACGACGGCAGGGCCGCGGCCTGAACTTGTTCGTCTCGTGCGCCAGTGGCGTTACCGGCGTATCGGTCGCCGCTGGCCTCGCACGCAAACCCTCTTGGTCGATGTCATCCTGAAGGATCCGCCCCCATGAAATCCAATACCGCACTGCTTGCGCTCGCCATCGGCGCCTTCGGAATCGGTACCACCGAGTTCGCGCCGATGGGGTTGCTGCCCGTGATCGCCGAAGGCGTCGACGTCAGCATCCCGACGGCGGGGATGCTCATCACCGCGTATGCGGTTGGCGTGATGGTCGGCGCGCCGGTGATGACGATGCTGTTCAGCCGGTTCGGCAAGCGTGCCGCACTGATGGCGCTGATGGCAATCTTCACCGTAGGCAACCTGCTGTCGGCGCTCGCGCCGGGATATGCGACGCTGCTTGCGTCGCGCCTGGTCACCAGCCTGAACCACGGCGCCTTCTTCGGCCTCGGTGCCGTGGTCGCCGCGAGCGTGGTGCCGAAGGACAAGCAGGCCAGCGCCGTGGCCACGATGTTCATGGGACTGACCATCGCCAACATTGGTGGCGTGCCGGCGGCAACCTGGATCGGACAGCAGGTCGGCTGGCGCCTCGCGTTCGCCGGTACCGCCGTGCTCGGGCTGGCCGCCATCGTCGCGCTCTGGCTGGCGCTCCCATTCGCCCTCTCCCATCATGTCACCGCGGCACTTGGACTGTTGGCCTGGGGAGCCGCGACCTTCGCCGTCGTGCCGCCGGTGCAGATGCGGGTGATGGAAGCCGCTGCGGAAGCGCCGGGGCTGGCCTCGTCGATCAACGTCGGTGCCTTCAATCTCGGCAATGCCCTCGGCGCCGCGCTGGGTGGCGGGGTCATCAGCATGGGACTCGGCTATCGCGCCGTGCCAGTTGCCGGCGGCCTGCTGGCCGCGGCCGGATTCCTGCTGGTGTGGCACGGCCGGGCCAGCAGGCGAGCCCTGGCGGCTTCGTGAGCGCTGTGGGAGCGCTGTGGGAGCGCTGTGGGAGCGCTGTGGGAGCGCTGTGGTAGCGCAATGGGAGCACCCATGCGCGTCATGCCAATCCCATCCAGCGCCGCGTGATGTCAGCCAATGCCCGTTTTGAACGTCCGCATCTTCGGCCATGCCACGCAGAATTGGCAGACGGCTGGCGCGACGGCGCCTTCGGACGGCATAATCGCATACTGAAACTGGTTTCAGCCCTGCGCCCCCGTACATGCCATCTCCCGCCGCCAAGCCGAATGCCGCGATTACCGTAAAGCCGGCAGACAAGCTCACGATCCAGGATGTCGCCGATTATGCCGGCGTTTCCAAGGCAACCGTCTCGCGTTACCTCAACCGGGGCGGCGAGCAATTGTCCGCGGATGTCGAGGCGCGCGTCGCGGCGGCGGTCCGGGAGCTCGGCTATAGCCCGAGTCCGATGGCGCAGGCGCTCAAGCGTGGCAAGTCGCGGCTGATCGGGCTGGTGGTGGCCGACGTGACCAATTCGTTCTCCGTGGCGGTGCTGCGCGGCGTCGAAAAAGCCTGCCGCGAGGCGGGCTACATGGTGATGCTGTTCAACCTCGGCAACGACGAGCAGCTCGAGCGCGAGGCCATCCGCTCCCTGTCGGCCTACCGGGTGGAAGGGTTCATCCTGCACACGCTCGGCCACGACGCGGGTGCGCTGGCGGACGCGGCACGGTTGGGCAAACCCGTCGTGCTGGTCGACCGCAAGATCGGAGACGCGCAGGCCGATCTGGTCGCGCTGGACAACCACAGTGCCCTGGACGCCGCGGCGGACCACCTGGTCGAGGCCGGCTATGGGCACGTGCTCTTCGTCACCGAACCGGTCCGGGCCATCAGCTCGCGCATCGAACGCTCCCAGGCGTTCCAGGACTTCATCGCGACCCATGGCGAGGCGTTGGCCGGCGAAGTCTTCCAGTCGCAGGCCGGCGACGAAGCAGGCCTGGACCAGGCCCTGCGCGCGCTGCGCCAGCGCGCGGGCACGGCGCCCGCCGCAGTGCTGGCCGGCAATGCGGTGATCTCGCTCCGGGTCGCGGCGGCGGCGGCGCGGCTGGGCTGGCAACTGGGCACCGACCTTGGCCTGATCGGCTTTGACGATCCCGAATGGGCCGCCCTGGTCGGCCCGGGCCTGAGCACGATTTCGCAGCCGACCGACGATATCGGCCGCGTCGCCACGAACTGCCTGATCGAGCGGCTGCACGGCACGCAGCTGCCGCCGCGCCAGGTGCTGCTGCCCGGCACGCTGGTGGTCCGCGGTTCGACCCGGCGCGGCTGACGCCGCCCGCTCCAGCAAGGCGCGCGTGACGTGCGCGCGCCGGCACCTTCCCCTGCGGCCCCGCTGCAAAGCGCGTCGCGCGCCGCACTTTGACACCTGATTTATCGCCTTAGGGGTTTCCACTGGTGGAGAACTGAAACCGGTTTCCTATAATCCTGAAACCGGTTTCAGACAGTTGCAGGCGCTCACCGCGACCTGCGCAACCCCCCACCTGGAGACAACCCATGACCCACCACCGCCTTCTGCCAACCCTGCGCCGGCTGGCCAGGTTCCTGCTGCCGCTGATGGTGCTCGCGAGCGCCGCCGGCGTCCACGCGCAGACCGTTTCCGAGATCGTCAAGAAAGGCAAGGTCACGATTGGCGTGGTGTCCGGCGCGCCGCCCTTCGGCATCACCGACGCGTCCGGCAAGCCCGCCGGCTACGACGTGGACGTTGCCAACCTGCTGGGCAAGTACCTGGGCGTGCCGGTCGACATCGTGCCGCTGACTTCGCCCAGCCGCATCCCGGCGCTGGAATCCGGCAAGGTGGATTTCCTGGTGGCCACGCTGGCGCCCACCCCCGAGCGCGCCCGCGCGATCATGTTCAGCGCGCCTTACAGCGCGTTCGAGCTGACCATCTTCGCGCCAGCCACGGCCAAGTACGCCAGGCTGGCCGAGCTCGGCAAGAAGAAGGTGGGCGTGACGCGCGGCACCACGCAGGATTCCGCGCTGACGCGGCTGGCGGTGCCCGGCATGCAGATCGTCCGCTTCGAGGATGACGCGACCTGCGCCCAGGCCCTGATCAGCAACCAGGTCGAAGCCATCGCACTGCCCAGCACCACCGGCAACGAGATCCTGAAGGCGCGCGGCGCCGGCAAGTTCGACGCGAAGTTCGCCTTCTCCGTGCAGCCCAATTCCATGGCCGTGCGCAAGGACGCCTACGAGCTGCGCCAGTGGCTCAACACCACCATCGCCTACATCAAGCTCAACGGCGAGCTCGACGCCGTCGCCCAGAAGTGGACGGGCAAGCCGCTGCCGGCGCTGCAAGTGTTCTGAAACTCCAGCCCCCATGCCGCGCCGGCCAGCCGCCGGCGCGCCAGGAGACTCGCATGAACTATCAGTTTGAATGGACCGCGGTGCTGTCGCAGGCAGACCGTTTCGCCGAAGGCGCCGCGATGACGCTTGGCCTGAGCCTGGGCGCGATCGCGCTGGGCACCCTGGCCGGCACCGCCTGCGCCATCGCCGCCGCCTACGGCGGACCGTGGGCTCGCCGCTGCGTCACGGCCTATGTGGAGGCCATCCGCAATACCCCCTTCCTGGTGCAGCTCTTCATCATCTTCTTCGGCCTGCCCACGGTTGGCTTGCAGGTCGATGCGCTCAGCGCCGCGCTGGTCGCCATGACCATCAACCTGGGTGCCTATTCAACGGAGATCATCCGCGCCGGCCTGCAGGCCGTGCACCGCTCGCAGATCGAAGCCGCGCTGGCGCTGGGCATGACGCGCTGGCAGTGGATCCGCCACGTGGCACTGGTACCGGCTTTCGAGAAAGTCTACCCGGCGCTGACCAGCCAGTTCACGCTGATGATGCTCACGTCGAGCGTGGTGTCGACCATCTCGGTCGAGGAGCTGACCGCGGTGGCCAGCCAGGTCGATTCGCAGACCTTCCGCACCTTCGAGAGCTACATCCTGGTGATGGGCCTCTACATCGGGCTGGCCCTGCTGCTGCGCGCGCTGTTCGCCCTGCTCGGCAACGCCGTGTTCCGGCGCCGCCGCGCGGTGGCCGCCGCGAAGAAGCGCACGCGCGCCAGCGCCCCATCCAACGCACAGGCGCGCTCCAGGACCGCCCTGGCCCAGCCTGCCACCGGGAGCGCGCAATGATCACCGAACTCTCCTGGAACCATCTCGGCATCCTGCTGCTGGCGGCGCGCTGGACCCTGTGGGTGACGCTGCTCGCTTTCGTGGGCGGCACGCTGGCGGGCTTCCTGGTCGCGCTGGCCCGCACTTCGCGCAGCGCGCTGCTGCGCCATGCCAGCCTCGCCTACATCCAGGTCGTGCAGGGCACGCCGGTGCTGATCGTGCTGTTCCTGAGCTACTACGGCCTGTCCGTGCTCGGCCTCAAGCTCTCGCCCATGGTCGCGGCGATGCTGGCCATGTCGGTCTACGCCAGCGCCTACCTGGGCGAAATATGGCGCGGCTGCATCGAGGCGGTGCCGCAGGGCCAGTGGGAAGCCAGCGAGGCGCTTGCGATGACGCGCTGGCAGCAACTGCGCCACGTGGTGCTGCCCCAGGCGGTGCGCCTTGCCCTGCCGCCCACGGTCGGCTTCTCGGTCCAGCTGGTGAAGAACACTTCCATCACCTCGATCATCGGCGTGGTCGAACTGACCCGCGCCGGCCAGCTGATCAATAACGCGACCTTCCAGCCCTTTGCGGTGTTCGTGCTGGTCGCCCTGATTTACTTTGCGCTCTGCTTCCCGCTGTCGGCGGCGGCCAGGCGCCTGGAAAGGAGGCTCCATGCCTATCGTTGAAGCACGCGACGTGCACAAATCCTACGGCCCCAATGCTGTCCTGAAGGGTGTGTCGTTTGCCATCGAGCCTGGCCAGGTGGTGGCCATCATCGGCCGCAGCGGCTCCGGCAAGAGCACCATGCTGCGCTGCCTGAACGGTCTCGAGGTGATCAATGCCGGCGACATCACGGTAGCGGGCCACAAGCTCGACCACGAGCGCAAGCAGCTGCTCGACCTGCGCCGCGACGTGGGCATGGTGTTCCAGAGCTATAACCTGTTCCCGCACCTGACCGTGGGGGAGAACATCGCGCTGGCCCCGCGCATCGTGCGCAAGCTTGCTGCGGGCAGGATCGCTGCGATCGTCGACCAGGTGCTGGAGCAGGTCGGCCTGCTGGAAAAGAAGGATTGCTATCCCGAGCAGCTTTCCGGCGGACAGCAGCAGCGCGTGGCCATTGCCCGCTCGCTGGCGATGGAGCCGAAAGTCATGCTGTTCGACGAGGTCACTTCGGCGCTGGATCCCGAGCTGACCGCCGAAGTGCTGCGCGTGATGGAAAACCTGGCGGCCTCGGGCATGACCATGGTGCTGGTCACGCATGAAATGGAATTCGCGCGACGCATGGCGCATACCACCATCTTCATGCACCAGGGCAAGGTGCATGAGGCCGGGCCATCCAAGGCCCTGTTCGCGCAGCCGCAGACGCCCGAGCTGCGCCAGTTTCTCTCCGCGGGAGCGCTGAAGTGAACCAGCCACGCAACCAACTTCTACGCGGCGGTATGCCGCAAGCCCTGGTTTCGCTGACCGCCTACGGCGCCGAGCTGGCGCTGCGCGAAGGCCAGGCCGCGCTGGCCCGCATCGCGGCCGCGGCCGGCGCCGACGGCGTGGAGTACCGCGGCGAACTGCAGCGCGGCGGCAGCGACGCGCTGCGCGAACAGCGCGCGGTCGCCGAGGCGCACGGGCTCGCCGTGGTGTGGTCGAGCCCCGAAGGGATCTGGGACGAGGCCGGCGATGTGGACACCGCCGCGCTCGACCGCGCCTTCGGCACGGCCCATGCGCTGGGCGCCGCGCGGGTGAAGATGTCGTTGGGCGGCTATCGCGCCGGCGCGGCGCTGGACGCCTTGCTGCCGTGGCTGCAGCAGCCAGGCATCGAGCTGGTGGTCGAGAATGACCAGACCAGCCGTGCCGGCACGGTGCCGCCGCTGCAGGACTTCTTTGCCAGGACCGCCGCGCTGGGCCGGGCGGTACCCATGACCTTCGACATGGGCAACTGGCACTGGACCGGCGAAGACCCCCTGGCCGCCGCGCACGCGCTCGCCGGCCAGGTGGGCTATGTGCATTGCAAGGGCGTGCAGCGCACGCCGGACAAGTGGATCGCCGTGCCGCTCGAGGCCTCGGCAGCGGCGTGGCGCAGCGTGCTGCGCGGACTGCCTGCCGAGGCCCCGCGCGCGATCGAATTCCCGCTGCAGGGCGCGGACCTGGTGCAGGTCACGCGCATGCACCTGGCAACGCTGCGGTCGGCGGAGGTGGCCGCATGACGCACGATCTTGACGTCGTCACGCTGGGCGAGGCCATGCTGATGCTGGTGGCGGACCAGGCCGGCGCGCTCGAACATGTGGAGAGCTTCCGCAAGCGCACCGCGGGCGCCGAGACCAATGTCGCGATCGGGCTGTCGCGCCTGGGCCTGAAAGTGGGCTGGGCCAGCCGCCTGGGCAGCGATTCGATGGCGCGCTACCTGCTCGCCGAAATGCAACGCGAGGGCGTCGATTGCAGCCAGGTGGTGTGCGAACCCGGGCAGCGCACCGGCTTCCAGTTCAAGGGCCGGGTCGACGACGGCGGCGACCCGCCGGTGGAGTACCACCGCCGTGACTCGGCCGCCAGCCGCATGGGCGCCGAGCACCTTGACGTAGCCTGGCTGCACCGCGCCCGGCATCTGCACGTGACCGGCGTGTTCCCGGCACTGGCCGCCGGCACGCAGGCCGCCACGCGCAAGGCCATTGCCAGCATGCGGGGCGCCGGGCGCACGATCTCCTTCGATCCCAACCTGCGGCCCACGCTGTGGGCGACGCCCGAGCTGATGCGCGACACCCTGAACGACCTCGCGCAGCACTGCGACTGGGTCTTTCCGGGCATCGAGGAAGGCCGCTTCCTGACCGGGCACGACGACCCACGGCGGATCGCTGCCTTCTACCGCGAGCGTGGCGCCAGCCTGGTGGTGGTCAAGCTTGGCGCGGAGGGCGCTTATTTCGATGGCGAGGGCGGCCGCGGCCACATCCCGGCCTGCCAGGTCGAGCGCGTGGTCGATACCGTCGGCGCTGGCGATGGCTTTGCGGTGGGCGTGATCAGTGCACTGCTGGAAGGCCGCCAGGTCGTGGACGCGGTACGGCGCGGCGCCTGGATCGGTGCGCGCGCGGTGCAGGTGCCGGGCGACACCGAAGGCCTGCCGACGCGGCAGCAGCTGGAAACGGCCGGCTATTGAGGCAGATGCCGATGCCGATGCCGATGCCGACACCCCAACCGCAAGGACAGACAATGCGCAAGAACGTTCTGGTGTTCCGTCCGATACCGCCCGACCTGCTCGCCGGCATCGAGGCCGAACACGATGTCGTGGTCGCCGACCCGCGCCAGCCGGCGCAGGCGCCGGCTTTCCGCGAGGCCCTGGCCGGTGCCCACGGCATGATCGGCTCCAGTATCAGGCTGGGTGCGGCCGAGCTGGCGCACGCCGGCCGGCTCGAAGTGATTTCCAGCATCTCGGTCGGGGTCGACAACTATGACCTCGGCTTCCTGCGCCAGCGCGGCATCGCGCTGTGCCACACGCCCGGCGTGCTCACCGAAACCACGGCCGATACCGTGTTTGCGCTCATCATGGCGGCCAGCCGCCGCCTGGTCGAGCTCGCCAGCCATGTGCGCGAGGGCCGCTGGACCCGCAATATCGGCGAAGACCTCTTCGGCTGGGATGTCCATGGCAAGACGCTGGCGATCCTCGGCTTCGGGCGCATCGGCCAGGCCGTGGCGCGCCGTGCGGCGCTGGGCTTCGGCATGCGCGTGCTGTACGTCAACGAAGGGCCTGTCGAAGTGCCCGAACTGGCCGGCCGCGCCACCGCTGCCACGCTGGACCAGGCCCTGGCGCAAGCCGACATCGTGGCCGTCACCTTGCCGCTGACCGACAGCACGCGCGGGCTGATGGGCGCTCGCGAATTCGCGCTGATGAAGCCGGGCGCGATCTTCGTCAACGGCGCGCGCGGCCAGATCGTGCAGGAGGCGGCATTGCTGGCGGCGCTTGACAGCGGCCACCTGCGTGCCGCCGCGCTGGATGTGTTCGCCACCGAGCCGCTGCCGCAGGACTCGCCGCTGCGCCGCCACCCCCTGGTCACGGCACTGCCGCACATCGGCTCGGCTACGCACGAAACGCGCCGCGCCATGGCCGCGCTGGCCACGCGCAACCTGCTGGATGCGCTGGCCGGACGACCACCCGCCACGCCCTTCCGCCTCACCGCCGTGCCAGCGGCGAACTAGCGCAGTCCCCCCTTCCCCACGGACCACAGACATGCCCCGCTCCATTCCCACGCTGTGCGGCTCGATCATGGGCGAGCCCTTCACCTTCAACGTGCGCATCCACAATGCCGCCTACCGCGCGCTGGGGATCGACTACACCTTCGTCTGCTTCGGCGTGCAGGACGTGCCGGGCGCCGTCCAGGCCATCCGCGCGCTCGGCGTGCGCGGCATGAACGTCTCGATGCCGCACAAGCAGGCCGTGATCCCCTACCTGGACCGCCTCGACGAAACCGCCCGCGCCATCGGCGCCGTCAATACCATCAGCCATGTCGATGGCGTGCTCACCGGCTACAACACCGACTGCATCGGCGCGGTGCGGGCGTTCGAAGACGTGGTCGCGCTGCGCGGCAAGCGCCTGGCGCTGCTGGGCGCGGGCGGCGCCGCGCGCGCAATGGCCTATGGCCTGCGCGAGGCCGGGGCCGAGGTGACCGTCTTCAACCGCACCGAAGCGCGCGGCCAGCAACTGGCCGATACGCTCGGACTGCGCTTTGGCGGCGCGCTCGCGGATTTTCGCGCGGACGATTTCGACCTGCTGGCCAACGCCACGGCAGCCGGCTTCCGGGCGCCCGATATCAACCCGGTTGCGGGCCAGCTTGCCCCGCACCTGGTAGTCATGGACGCCGCGTTCATCCCCGTGCGGAGCAAGCTGATCCGCGATGCCACCGCGCTCGGCTGCCGCACCATCGACGGCACGCGCATGATGCTGCACCAGGCCTGCGCGCAGGTCGAACTCTATACCGGCTGCACGGAAACGCCGATCCATGCGATGGAAGGCGCGCTGCTGGACGAGATTGCCAGCTTGTCGTGAGCCATGGCGGGGCGTCGCAAGCCGCGCCGGGCGCGCCGCTTCGCCTGACACGACACCAGTCAGCCGTCGGCCGACATCCTGTGCGCGATGCTTGCGGCGGTACGCTGCAGCGGTGCGAGGCATTGGCCAACCATCTGCTCCAGCGTGCGCACGCCCTGGATCCAGACGATGTTGACGCAACCATAAACGCGCCCCCTGGCTGACATGACCGGCACGGCCAGTGCTTCCAGGCGGTCGTTGGCCTCGGTGCGCCCCTTGTCGTAGTCGCCACCGAAGCCCTGGTCGCGCACGCCATAGCCGCGCTGCCGCGTGCCGGCAATCAACGCGGCCACGCGCTCGGCGTCGTGCGCCATCGCATCCCCGCCCCTTCGGCTGCGGCGCAGTGCCGCCAGGATCGATTCGCGTTCCTTGTCCGTGCAGAAGGCCAGGTAGGCCTGCCCCACCGCCGAGCGCAGCATGTTGACCTGGAAGCCGATGTTGTCGCGCCGGATCATGAAGTAGGACTCGGCCCGGTTCGTCTCGCACAGCACCATGGCATTCCCGCGCCGTATGGCGAGATCCGAGGGCCACAGGATTTCTGCCTGGAGGCGATCGAGTTCCGGCGCGGCATATTGCGCCAGCCGGTCATTCACGCCGGCCTGCCGGCTGCGCGCCGGCGGCTGGGTGCCGGGGCAGTAATGTCCGTCGGCAATCCGCCGCCAGATCAGGTTCCGGCGCTCCAGCGTCACCAGGATGCGCAGCAGCGTCGCCTTGGGCAGGCCGGTCAGCTCATGCAGACCCTGCAGGCTCGCACCCCCGCTTGCCTGAACCGCCCCCAGTACCGCCAGACCGCGATCCAGCGCGGTAACCGTCTTGACCTTGGGATTCCACATCGCCGTTCCTTGCCGCGGCGCCCATTGCCCGCAGGTTTCACTGCGTGAAACTCTAGCAGAAGCAGCTTGAGAAGCCCAGCCGCAGGAAATACTGTTCTGGCCATGGCAGCAGCAATCGGCGAGCCGCCGATCGCGCAATCCGTGACGACAGGAGAGACCGAGATGGGACGGCAGTGCGTACGCAACGTGCTTTGGATCATGTGCGACCAGTTGCGCTGGGACTATTTGTCCTGCTACGGGCATCCGCGCCTGCACACGCCCAATATCGACCGCCTTGCGGGCCGCGGCGTGCGCTTCACCAACGCCTTCGTACAGGGCCCGGTGTGCGGTCCGTCGCGCATGTCTTACTACACCGGACGCTACGTGACGAGCCATGGGGCGGTCTGGAATTTCGTGCCGATGCCCATTGGCGAGATGACGCTGGGCGACTTCCTGCGGCCCCACGGGGTGCGCGTCGCGGTGGCCGGCAAGACGCATGTGGAGGCCGACCGCGCCGGCATCGGGCGCCTGGGCATCGACCCGCAAAGCGCGCAAGGCGTGTTGGCCGGCGAAGGTGGTTTCGAGCCGTTCGACCGCGACGACGGCATCTGGCCGCCCGGCTTTGCCGACGAGGCCCACCAGTACACCGCCTACCTGCGCCAGCGTGGCTACGACGGCGCCAATCCATGGCACGACCACGCCAATTCCGCGCTGGGCGAGAACGGCGAAATCCTCTCCGGCTGGAACCTGCGACATGCCCGCCTGCCGGCGCGCGTGCGCGAGGAAGACTCGGAGACGCCATACATGACGCGCCGCGCCATCGACTTCATCGAGCAGAACGCCGACCGTCCGTGGACGCTGCACCTGTCATACATCAAGCCGCACTGGCCCTACGTCGCGCCCGCGCCCTACCATGACCTGTACGGCCCTGAAGATGTGCTGCCCGCGAAGCAGGACGCGCGTGAAATCGAACATGCGCATCCCGTGCTGCAAGGCTTCCGCAATTGCGAGGTAAGCCGGAATTTTTCGCAGGCAGCGGTGCGCGCCACGGTCATTCCGACCTACATGGGCCTGATCAGGCAGATCGACGACCAGCTCGGCGTGCTCTTTGACTACCTGGAACGCAGCGGCCGCTTCGACGACACCATGATCATCTTCTCCAGCGATCATGGCGACTACCTCGGCGACCACTACCTGGGCGAGAAGGAGCTGTTCCACGACAGCGTCGCCAAGGTGCCGCTGATCATCTATGACCCGCGCCAGGACGCCGTGCGCGGCCGGGTGGAATCGCGGCTGGTGGAAGCCATCGACCTGGTGCCGACCATTCTCGACGCGTACGGCGTGCCGGTTCCCGACCACATCGTCGAAGGCCGCTCGCTGTCACCGCTGCTGCGCGGCGAGGCGCCGTCCGACTGGCGCGATGCGGTGTTCTCCGAGAACGACTTCGCCTTCCGCGACTTCGTGCGCGAGCCGGTCGGCCGCCCCGCACACGGCTGCCACATGACCATGGTGCGGGACCACGACTGGAAGTTCGTGCACTTTGAAGGGCTGCCGCCACAGCTGTTCGACCTGCGCAACGACCCGGACGAATTCGTCGATCTCGGCACCGACCCGGCCTACGCCGCCGTGCGCGAGCGCTTCCAGGCACGGCTGTTCGACTGGCTGCGCAACCGCCGCATCCACCCCACTGTCAGCCACGCCGCCATGGCGGGATGGACCCGCAAGGAAGACGCCGCGGGCATCCATATCGGCAGATGGTGACCCGTTTCCCGTCCGCTGCTTCACATCGCATCACACAAAAACACAACGACATCAGGAGACAACATGAAACCCTACCGACTGGCGCTGGCCATTGCGTGCCTGGCCGCCGCGCCCCACACCTCGGCCCAGGGCGACTGGCCCAGCCGCCCCGTCCGGATCGTCGTGGCCTTCCCCGCGGGCTCTCCCGGCGACACCGCCTCGCGGCTGGTTGCGGACAAGCTCGGCCGGGCGCTCAGGCAGCCCGTCGTGGTGGAGAACCGTCCTGGCGCCGGCGGGAACATCGGCGCGGATGTCGTGGCGAAGGCGCCGGCCGACGGCTACACCTTCCTGCAAGGGCCCGACACCATCGTGACCGTCAACCCGGCGGTCTATCGCAAGCTGAACTTCAAGCCCACCGACCTGACGCCCGTGATCACGCTGGCGCGCTTTAACCAGATGCTGGTGTGCGCCCCCTCGTCCGGCATCCGCTCGCTCGCCGACCTGAGCGGCAAGGCGAAGGCAGGGCAGCCCGGCGTCAACTACGCCTCCGGCGGCCCCGGCACGCCCGGACACCTGGCCATGGAGCTGTACCTGGCGCAAGCGAGCCTGAAGATGACCCACGTGCCTTACAAGGGCCCGTCGCCGGCGATGCAGGACGTCCTGGCCGGCCAGGTGCCCTGCGGCTTCCTCGCGTCCCCGGTGGTCGCGCCCCATGTCAAGGCAGGCAAGCTCGTAGGCCTGGCGGTATCCGGCTCCACTCGCTCGGCGATGGCGCCGCAGGTGCCGACGATGGAGGAAGCCGGCATGCCCGGCTATGACGCGAGCTTCCGCGAGGTGCTGTTTGCACCCAAGGGCACGCCGGACGCCATCGTACGGCGCATGAACGAGGAGATCGGCCGCATCCTGAAGCTGCCCGAGGTACGCGAAAAGCTGCAGGCTAACGATCTCGATCCCGCGCCCGACGTGCCTGCCGCCATGGCACGGCAGATGGAAAGCGACGCCACCAAATGGGGCGCCGTCGTCCACAGGATCGGCCTGCACCTGGACTGAGTCCCGCCGTCCCGATCGAATTCCGTGCCGCCGCGGCCGCCGGCGGCGCGCCACCCATGACAGGAGACACCATGAGCACTGCCACCCACCAGACTGCCCAGACTGCCCAGACTGCCCACCAGACCGTGTTTGGCTCCCTCGCCCGGTATCGCAAGGGTTCCATCGAAGTCACGCAGGGCTCCGCCCGGCACTACGTCTTTTCCAACATCTTCGAAGTCGCGGCGCACGCGGCGCCTTTCGACAAAGTGGTGGTGGGCAAGAACCTGGAATACGTCATCGAGACCCTGCGCGCGGAAGGCGTTTCGCCCTGGTATGCGTGCGCCCATGACGAGTTCGCCGTGCTGATGGATGGTGAAGTACGCGTCGACCTGATCTCGCTGAACGAAGCGCCGGCGTCCGGCAAGGGCACGGTCCTGGCCGGCGCCGAGCCAGCGGGCAAGCCGATGGGCCACATCGTGCTGCGCCAGGGCCACCAATGCCTGCTGCCTGCGGGTTGCGCTTATCGCTTCACGGCGCTGAAGCCCGGTGTACTGCTGGTGCAGACCATCCTCGGTGCGTTGTCGATCGAGAAATGGTCGGAGATTTGCATCAAGTAATGCGGTATCCGCCCCCACACCAGACCAGTGCTAACAGGAGAACAGACATGGCCATGCCCGACACCCCGATCAAGCCCGCCACCTTCGCGGCCGACAAAGTCGTTGCCACCGCCCCGGACCCGGTCACCGGCTACAAGCGCTTCCACCTCGGCGCCTTTGCGTTTGCCCGCGACGAATACTTCGTCAAGGTGAGCTGGCCGGTCAAAGACCAAGTACGCACGCACGCCATCGCCGCCGACGCCTTCCTGCGCGCGCTGATGCGCGACGTGGCCTGGGGCTTCTTCTATGGCTGGGTCAACTTCGACCACGTGTTCGGCACGCGCAACCACTATGGCAAGGTCGATGTCTACGCCGGTGCCTTCAACGGCGTGATGAAGGAAGCCGGCGTGGACTACACCGAGACCTTCGAGACCCCGCTGATCATGGCCACGTTCAAGGCGATGCTGCATGACTGGACCAACGCGGGCTTCGACCCGTTCGCGGCGCCCGAAGAAACCGGTACGGCATTCGGCCGCAAGCATGGCGACAACATTGCGGCCATCGAGCGCTCGCGCATCGCCACGCGCCGCATGCCGGGCCTGCCGGACGATTCCCCGCTGCGCGACGACCTGCCGGTGAACCGGGCCTTCCTGGACGTGCCGCAGGACGAACCGGAGGTGCACGCCAGGCCGGGCTTCGAAGGGCAGCTCCATGCCTTCAGCCTGTTCAAGTACCTGTCCCGCTCGGACGTGACCTGGAATCCGTCGGTGACTTCGGTCTGCGGCCAGAGCCTGTTCTGCCCCACCACCGAGGAGTTCATCCTGCCGGTCTTCCACGGCAACGACCGCGTGGAGTGGTTCCTGCAGCTGTCCGACGAGATCGTCTGGGACATCGGCGACAAGAACACCGGCGCGCCGCGCGCCCGCGTGACCATGCGCGCCGGCGACATCTGCGCCATGCCGGCCGATATCCGCCACCAGGGCTACTCGACGAAGCGCTCGATGCTGCTGGTGTGGGAAAACGCCACGCCGGACCTGCCCGGCCGCTATGAGAGCGGGGAACTGAAGCCGTACCCGGTCGAGTTCTGACCACCGCCCAATCGACCTCACGAACCTCACGGACTTCTCGGACCTCACGGAAATCATCTAACCATGCAGAACAAGCTCTTCATCAACGGCCGTTTCGTCGACGCCCGGGACGGCGGCACCATCGACGTGCTGAACCCCCACGACGGCAGCGTGATCACGGCCATCGCCGCGGCGCAGGCCGCCGACGTCGATCTTGCGGTGGATGCCGCGGCCCGCGCCTTCCCGGCCTGGTCACGCATGCCAGCGGCCGAGCGTGGGCGCCTGCTGCTGAAGCTGGCCGACAGGATCGAGGCGCACACCGAGGAACTCGCACAACTGGAGTCACTGGATACGGGCCACCCCATCCGCGACTCGCGCGCATTGGACGTGCCCCGCACGGCGGCCTGCTTCCGCTACTTCGGCGGCATGGCCGACAAGCTGCAGGGCTCCGTGATCCCGGTGGAGACAGGGTTCCTCAACTACGTCCAGCGCAAGCCCATTGGCGTGGTGGGCCAGATCGTGCCGTGGAATTTCCCATTGATGTTCACCAGCTGGAAGATGGGCCCGGCGCTGGCCGCGGGCAACACCGTGGTCATCAAGCCCTCGGAACTGACGCCGCTGTCCTCGCTGCGGATTGCCGAACTGATGGCCGAGGTCGGCTTCCCCGATGGCGTCGTCAACATGGTGCCGGGCTTTGGCCACACCGCGGGCCAGCGCCTGGCCGAACATCCGCGCGTGGGCAAGATCGCCTTCACGGGCTCCACGGCAACCGGCCGCGGCATCGTGGCGGCATCACAGGGCAACCTGAAGCGCGTGCAGCTCGAGTTGGGTGGCAAGGGCGCCAATATCGTCTTCGACGATGCGAACCTGGACGCCGCCATCAACGGCGCGGCGTGGGCGATCTTCCACAACCAGGGGCAGGCCTGCATCGCGGGCTCGCGGCTGGTGCTGCACGAGCGGATCGCCGATGCGTTCCTCGAGCGCTTCACCGCCCTGGCGGGCTCGATCCGGCTCGGCAATCCGCTCGATCCGGAAACCGAGATGGGGCCGCTCACCTCGGCGCAGCACCGCGACCGCGTGCTGTCCTACGTGGATATCGCGCGCGGCCAGGGCGCGCGCGTGCTGGCTGGCGGCAAGACCCCCGCGGATGCCGCGCTGTCCGCGGGCTACTACGTCGAGCCGACCATCGTGGAAGGCAGGCCACAAGATCGCGTGGCACAGGAAGAAGTGTTCGGTCCGTTTGTCACCGTGCTGCGCTTTGGCAGCGACGACGAAGCGCTGGCCATCGCCAATGCCACCGACTACGGCCTGGGCAGCGGCCTGTGGACGCGCGACCTGTCCCGCGCGCACAGGTTTGCCGAGGCGATCGATGCCGGGATGTGCTGGATCAACTGCTACAAGCGGGTCAATCCCGGCAGCCCCTTCGGCGGCGTGGGACAGTCCGGCTATGGCCGCGAGATGGGATTCGAAGCCATGCATGACTACACTGAAGCACGGTCGGTCTGGGTCAATGTGGACGCGGCAATCCCGCCGCACTTCAAGCGCTGAGGCAATCATGGAGAGCTTTGTCTACCAGTCCGCGCCATCGCGCGTGGTCTTCGGGGAGGATGCGCTGCAGCATCTGCCCGAAGAGGTGGCGCGCCTGGGCGCGCACCGGGCGCTGGTGCTCACCACACCGGAGCAGCGCGCGCTGGGCGAGCGTCTCGCCGGGCTGCTCGTGAACCAGGCGCTCGGTATCCCTGCCTCACTTGCCCCGATCGGCATGCCGGAGGCTGGCCTGGATGAGGCCGCCACGCCGGCCTGTACCAATGCCTACTACAACCCGCGCCCGATTGAGCGCGAAGCCATCCTGGCGCTGCTCGGGCGCGCCTCGCGCGGCCAGGCTCCGGCCTGAGCGGCGGCGCGATTCCCGTTACCGGCCTTTGGAGGAACACTGCGATGGAAACCCCGCACGCGGCTGCCGAGGCAGCCCTGACGGAACAAGTGGTGGAGCGGTTCGCCGCCACGCCGGACCCGCGCCTGAGGACGCTGATGCAGGCGCTGGTACGGCATCTGCACGCCTATGTCCGCGAGGTGGAACCGACGGAGGCGGAATGGCTTGCCGCCATCCGGTTCCTGACCGATACCGGCAAGATGTGCGACGGCAAGGTGCGGCAGGAATTCATCCTGCTGTCCGATACGCTGGGCGTCTCGATGCTGGTCGACGCCATCAACCACCGCCATGCCGGCGGCGCCACCGATACCACCGTGTTCGGGCCGTTCTATATCGCCGGCATGCCCGAACGCGCCTGCGGCGAGAACATGGCCGCCACGCCCGGCACGCCGGCGCTGGTGCACGGCCGGGTCTGCTCGACCGACGGCACGCCGCTGGCGGGCGCGGTGCTCGATATCTGGCAGACCGCCGAGAACGGCATGTACTCCGGCCAGGACACCGCGCAGCCCGAAGGCAACCTGCGTGGGCCTTACCGCACGGACGAGGATGGCTGCTACGCCATCCGCACCATCGTTCCGGTCAGCTACCCGATCCCGACCGATGGGCCGGTCGGGCGCATGTTGTCGGCGACCAACCGCCATTCCTGGCGGCCCGCCCACTTGCATTTCATGATCGATGCCCCGAACCATCGCACGCTGGTTACCCACCTCTTCAACCAGGGCGATCCCTATCTCGAATCCGATGCCGTGTTCGGCGTCAAGCCTTCGCTGCAGGTCGCGTACGAAGCGCGTCCGGCCGACCATCCGCTGGCAACACGCTTCGGCTTTGACGGCCCGTTCCGCGAAGCCTGCTATGACTTCGTCCTCGAGCCACGATAAGCCGCATGCCAGCCTTCTACGCCATCTTTGCCACCGACAAGCCGGGCATGCGGGCCGTACGCGAACGCGTGCGCCCGGCCCATCGCGCCTACCTGCGCGAGACCGCCAGCCACAAGGTGCGGGTATGCCTGGGCGGGCCGACGCTGGACCCGCAAGGCGAAACCATGAACGGCACGCTGCTGGTGGTCGAAGCCGGAAATATCGTGGACGTCGAACGTTTCCTGTCCGACGACCCGTATATGCGCGCCGGCCTGTTCGAGCGTGTCGAGGTCCGTCCCTGGCACTGGAGCCTGGGCAATCCCGATGAAGCCTGAGGGTGCCATGCTTTGCCATCTCGAAGACATTGCCGACGGCCAGTCTCTGGCCATCCAGACCGCCACCGAGCACCTGGTCCTGGTGCGCCGCGGCACGCAGGTCTGGGCTTACGTGAACCGCTGCCCGCACTTCTCGATACCACTCGACTTCGTCCCCGGCACGATCCATACCTATGAGGCCGAGGTCTTGATGTGCGCCCACCATTCGGCGCTGTTCCGTTTTCACGACGGCGTCTGCATCGATGGCCCGTGCCAGGGTAGCGCCTTGGCATCCCGGGCGGTCCGGGTGGTTCAGGGAAAAGTCTTCCTGCAGTAAGCCGCAAGGGTCAAACGGCAGTATCGACTTCTGCTGCGCCCAGACGAAGGAACCGCCAGGTCAGCATCAACCGGAAACCACCATGCGATCCACCATCGCCTCGCACAGGTGCATCAGCTTCTTCGTGTCAAGGGTCTTGCTCTTGGCGGTGGCATTGATGGAAAAGACCTGCGCGATGCCGCGCATGTTGGCGACAATGAAAGTGGCCAGGCTGTCCAGGTCGGACTCGATGAAGCGGGTGCCCCGGGACTGTTCCGCCTCCAGGCACTCGCGCACGAAAGCGATCGTGGCGTCGTTCATGCTCGCGACGTCCGCGGCGAACTCCTGATCCTGAAAGATGGCCTCCGACAGCAGCGCCGAGAACACCTGGGTGTTGGAGTCTGGCTTGCTGAGGCTGCCAAAGTGCGCGCGTATGAAGCTACGCAGACGTTCGAGGCCAAACGTGTGCCCTTCCGCCTGGTGGAAGCGCTTGGCGAACTCGGCGCGCAGCTCGGTCAGCACGGCCAGTTGCAGCGCCTGCTTGCTGCCATACAGGTGAACGACGAGCCCCTTGCTGACGCCCGCGGTCTCGGCCACCTCAGCAATCGTCATGCCACCAACGCCCTTGGCGCGCATGACCGTCGTGGCGGCCTTGATCAAGGCCAGCTCCGACGTAGCGCGCCGCTCCTCCTGCGTGCGTCGGGTTCGGACGGTATGGGGTGTCGTGGCAGTCATGGTTAAGCAAACTCAGGCGTTTTGTGAACGGAGCAAATTCTCCAGATTATCGGGCGTTAGAGCCAGAGTGCTCAGAATTTCGCGCGTGTGAGTGCCCACGGGCGTGATGTCCCGCATCTCCGGCGGCGTGGCCGAGAACCGCGGCGCGGGGGCGGCCTGCAGCACGCCCCCACGCTCGACATAACTCTGGCGCGCAGCCATGTGTGGGTGGCGGGCGGCCTCGTGCGGCGCCAGCACGGGCGCCCAGCAGGCGTCACTGCCTCCCAGGCGGGCTTCCCATTCGGCGCGGGTGCGCGAGCGCATGAGCGCGGCCATGGCTTGCCTGAGCTCGGGCCACAGGCCGGGGTCGTTCTGGCCGCGGACAAAACGCGCGTCGCCGTCCAGCTCCAGGCGCGCGAGCAACTCGGCATAGAACCTGGGTTCCAGCGGCGCAAAGTTGATCCAGCCGCCGTCCTGGCACTGGTAGCTTTGCGCCGCCCAATGCGAACCGTCAAAAGCCTGCGTGCCGCGCTCGAAGCCGCCGCCGCGCCGCTGGATGGCGCCCAGCATCAGGTTAAGCATGTGGGCAGCGCCATCGACGATGGCGGCATCGACGACCTGCCCTTGCCCCGTGCTGCGCGCATGCTGCAGCGCTGCCAGCAGCCCCACCGCCAGATACAGCGCGCCGCCGGCCACGTCGCCCAGCACGGTGGACGGCGCCATCGGCGGCTCACCGGCCGGGCCGGCAAACCACAGGGCGCCGCTGAGGGCGGTGTAGTTGCTGTCGTGGCCGGCGCGCGGCGCCCATGGGCCCTCCTGGCCCCAGCCCGTCATGCGGCCGTACACCAGCGTGGGCCAGCGCTGCAGGCACACCTCCGGCCCCAGGCCGAGGCGCTCCATCACGCCGGGGCGCATGCCTTCGATCAGCAGGTCGGCACCCTCGCACAGCCGCAGCACGGCCTCCACGGCCACGGGATCCTTTAGATTCAGCACTACCGACTGCTTGCCGCGGCTGGTGATGGCGTGGGGCCGTTCCGGCGTGGCCAGGCGCTCGGGCGGCTCGACGGCGATGACGGTCGCGCCCAGATCGGCCAGCAGCATGCCGCAGAACGGGCCGGGCCCGATGCCGCTGATTTCGATCACTTTGACGCCTGCGAGTGGGCCCATCTGGAGCTCCTTGTTGGAATGACTGGAATGGCAGGGCCGGCAAGAGATGGCCGGACTGCGTGAAAACCCTATTTGCTAAATCATACAAACTTACCAACCATATGGTAAGTAAGTTGAGGAAAAAACATGAAGACAGACGACACAACTTCCCACATCGAGAAACCCACCCTCTGTGGCCGGGACGCCCACCAGACCCCTTTTCTCAAAGGGGTCCGCTGCTCAGCATGCGATGAAGTGGCGTTCCCACCGCAGCACTACGGATGCGAGTGCTGCGGCAGCAGCGAACTGGCCGATATCGAACTGGCGGCGCAAGGCATGGTGCTGGGCACCAGCCAGGTCCACATCCATGCCCAGCCGGAGCCTGCGGTGCCATTCACGGTGGCCGAGGTCCGGCTCGACGCCGGCCCGGTGGTGCGCGCCCTGCTCGACGTTGGGCACGAGGCTGGCGACTGGCATGGCCGGCGCGTCCATGGCGTGCTGCGTCAGCGCGGGCAAGACCCCGCGGTTCTGGAATTCCGATTCGGGGTGACCGCATGAAGCGAACATTGAAGGACCTGCGGCCGGTCTACGTCGTGGGCATTGGCTGGCACCGCTACCAGGATCCGTCGGATACGTCGTACGTGACCCTGGGCCTGACTGCCGCGCGCCAGGCGCTGGCAGACGCGAGCGTGCCCATTGCCTGCGTGGACACGGTCTATGTTGCCCGGGCGCTGCTGGGCATGGCCTGTGGCCGGCCCATCCTGCGCCACCTTGGGGCGACGGGCCTGCCCATCGCCCATGTCGAAAACGCTTCGGCCTCCGGTTCGACGGCGTTCCGCAATGCCTGCATCGAAGTGGCCAGCGGCCTGGCAGATACCGCGCTGGTGCTGGGCGTGGACAAGCGCGCGCCGGTGGTCCGTGCCGAGACACAGGCTGGCATCGAGCAGCTGGCGAGCGAGTACATCGCGCCGTTCACACATTTTGCGCTGCTGGCGGACAAGTATGTGCATCGCTCCGGGGCCGACATGCGCGACATCGCGCTGGCCGCGGTGAAGAACCACAACAACGGCGCGCTCAACCCGAACGCCCAGCGGCAGAAGCCGCGCACCCTTGAGGAGGTGCTGGGGGGGCGCAAGGTGTCGGGCGACCTCACGGTGCTGCAATGCACGCCGGTCGGCGAAGGCGCGGCGGCGGTGGTGCTGATGTCCGAAGACGCGGTCAAGGCGCACGGCATCGAGCCCGGCCGCGCGGTGCGCGTGCTGTCGTCTGCCGCCCGGAGCCAGGCTGTGTACAAGGACGCCACCGCGTTCGACGAACTGCTTACGCAGGCCACCTGCCTGCAGGCGCTGCAGGAGGCCGGCGTGGCACCCACGGCGCTTGACGTGGTCGAGCTGCACGACGCGTTCGCGATCGAGGAAGTGCTGTACGTCGAGGCCATGGGCCTGTGCAAGCCGGGCCAGGCCATACCGGCCTTGAAGGCGGGCGAGTTCCACATCGGCGGCAAGGTGGCCGTGAGCCCATCCGGCGGGCTCATTGCCATGGGGCACCCGATCGGTCCCACCGGCGTGGGGCAGATCGCCGAAATCACGCTGCAACTGCGCGGCGAGGCCGGGCAGCGGCAGCAGCCCCGGGCGCGCACGGGGCTGGCGCACATGGTGGGCGTGGGCGCCGTCTGCTACGCGCACGTGCTGGGCATCTGAGCCGCGAATCACATCCAGGAGACATGCACATGATCGACTACATGGTCGAATTCGACGAGGACACGCGTGCCATCGTGGACCTCACCCGCAAGCTGGTGCACAAGCACCAGATGCCGCTGGAGGCCAGGAAGCTGCAGGGCGGCGAGATCACCCCGCAGGACCTGCTGCCCGGCACCAGGGCCGCCAAGGAGGTGGGCCTGTGGGGCCTGACGCTGCCCGAGGCGCTGGGCGGCGCCAGGCTGACGGTGACGCAGCAGCTGGCGGTCATCGAGCAGAACTACCAATGCCTGGTGCCCCTGCGCTTCGGCGGGCAGGTGCCGCCGTTCCTCTTCAACGCCACGGGCGTGCAGAAGGAGCGCTACCTCGATCCCTGCCTGGAAGACCGGTTGCGGTATGCGTTTGCACAGACCGAGCCTTCGGGCGGCGCCGACCCCGGCAATGCGATCCAGACCAAAGCCGTCAAGCGGGGCGACAAGTGGGTGATCAACGGCACCAAGGTCTTCATCTCCAGCGTCGGCCCCGCCGAGGTGATCTTCGTCGTGGCCGTGACCGACCAGGAAAAGCGCCAGCACGGCGGCATCTCCATGTTCGCGGTGGACAAGTCCAATCCGGGCCTGAACGTGTCGCGAGACATCCAGACGCTGGACGGCATGATCACCAACGAGCTGATCTTCGACAACTGTGAAGTGCCCGAGGATGCGTTGATCGGCGCCAGCGGCGAAGGCTTCCGCAACGCGCAGATCATCCTGTCGCAGGCGCGCTTCGGCGTGGGCGCGCGTGCCCTGGGCATCGCCATGCGCACGCTCGAGATGATGACCGAGTATGCCAGGCAGCGCGTGACCTTCGGCTCCGCCCTGTCGCAGAAGCAGGCGATCCAGGCCATGGTCGTGGACTCATGGATCGACATCAACCAGTGCCGCCTGATGATGTACGCCGCCGCCAGGAAGGCCGATGCCGGCCACGACACGCGTGTCGAGGCCAGCCTGATCAAGATGCAGGCCACAGAGGTGGTCGGCCGCGTGCTCGACCGTGGCGTGCAGGTCTTCGGCGCGGCCGGCGTGTCGCTGGATAACCCCATCGCGCACTGGTATCGCTCGCAGCGCCCTGCCCGCATCTATGAAGGCCCGACCGAGGTGCACAAGTACCACGTGCTGGCCCGCCACCTGTTTCGCTGAAGGATGGACACCCCGATGACAACCGTACCGACCCTGCCTGAGCACTGGGCGCAGATCCAGCCAGACCGGCCCGCCGTGCTCGCCGCAGACCAAACCCTGACCTGGCGCGAAGTCAACACGCTGGCCGACAACATCGCCAATCAACTGGCCCGGTGCGGTGTCGGCGCCGGCGACATCGTGGCGCTGCGCATGCAGACCACGTCGCGATGGGTGGCCCTGATGCTGGCGCTGTCCAAGCTCAAGGCCCGGCTGCTGGGCATCAACTGGCGCCTGGTCGCCGACGAGGTCAACTATGTGCTGGAGAACGCCGGCGCGAGGATGCTGATCCTTGACGACGAGCAGCCGCAGGCGTTCATGGAAAAAATCTCTGCGCTGCCGCGGGACGCCATCGTTCCGGTGACCCGCACCGGCGCAGAGAGCCAATGGAGCGCGCTGACCCAGCCGTGCGGAGCGCCCATCACCATGGACGAACTGTGCGAGCAGATCATCTACACGTCCGGTACCATGGGCAAGCCCAAGGGCGTACAGCGCCATCTGCGGCCCGAGCCGGGCAACGAGCGCCTGAACCGCTACCTGGAGGCCCAGGGCGGGGCGTACAAGCGGTACCAGGTGTCCGACGTAGTGCTGGTGTCCATGCCCCTGCACCACGGCTCCGGCCCTTCGCAGGTGCGCGTGGCAATGGCCAGCGGCTCCATGCTGGTCTTGCAGAACCGCTTCGATGCCGCCCAGTGGTTCGACCTGGCCGAGAAGCACGGCGTCACGCACTGGACTGGCGTGCCCACCATGTACAAGCGGCTCAAAAGCTACCAGGAGACCTCGGGCCGCCAGGTGCCGCGCCTCAAGAGCATGGGCATCGGCGCCGCACCTGTACCCATGGCGATCAAGCGGTGGGTGCACGAGCAGTTCGGGCCGGTGCTGCATGAGGGCTACGGCTCCACCGAGACCGGCATGGTTGCCGGCATGAAGCCGGAAGACCATTTCAGAAAACCCGGCTCCAGCGGCCTCCCCTATGACGGCGTGGAAGTGGAGATCCGCGACGAGGACGGCAAGCCGTGCCCTTGCGGCACCGTTGGCGAGATCTGGGTCGACACCCCCGCCGTGATCAGGAGCTATCTCAATGCGCCGCCGCTGGATGAAGACACGCTCGATGCGCGCGGCTTCTTCCGCACGGGCGACATGGGGCACCTCGATGAAGACGGCTATCTCTACATCACCGACCGCGCCAAGGACATGATCATCTCGGGCGGGGTCAACATCTATCCCGCGGAAATCGAGGCCGCGTTCTACCAGCACCCCGGCTTGCTCGACATCGCGGTGGTCGGCCTGCCCGACGAAGAATTTGGCGAGAAGGTGGTGGCCTACTACGAATCCAGGGACGGCCAGCCCATTGCCGGCGACGAGCTGGCTGCGCTGGGGCAAGCGCACCTGGCGTCGTACAAGCGGCCACGGGATTTTGTCCATGTCGCCGAACTGCCGCGCAATGCCGTCGGCAAGATCCTGAAGCGCGAGCTTCGCCAACCCCATTGGAACAACCAGGAGCGCAACGTATGACCTTGAACCTGACCGACCTCAACGGAAAAATCGCCGCCGTCACCGGCGCGGGCCAGGGCGTGGGCCGCGAGGTGGCCCTGCACTTCGCCAGAAGCGGAGCCCGGGCCGTCATCGTCAACGACTTCTATGCCGAGCGGGCACAGGCGGTGGTGCAGGAAATCGAGGCGCTGGGCGTGAAGGGCGTGGCTGCCGTGTGCGACGTGACCGACCAGGAGCAGGTCAAGGCCGCGTTTGCGCAGGCCGCGCACGAGGCCGGCGGCAGCATCGACATCCTGGTCAACAACGCCGGCAATTCGGGCGTCAACCCCAACCCGGAAGCGCGCAAGCATTTCTGGGAGGTCGGCGAGGCGGCCTGGGACAGCTTCATCCGCGTCAATTTCTACGGCGTCATCAACTGCACCGCGGCAGTCGTGCCCGGCATGATCGAAAAGAACGCGGGCCGGCTGATCACCATCATCTCCGACGCCGGCCGCGTGGGCGAGCCTAACCTGGAGATCTACTCCGGCGCCAAGGCCGGGGCCGCCGGCTTCATGCGCGGCGCGGCCAGGGCCCTGGGGCGCTACAACATCACCGCCAATTGCGTCGCCATCTCCGCCACGGCGACGCCGGCGATCGCCGCGCGCCTGGAGGCTGATCCCGACAGGACAAAGAAGATGCTGTCGAACTACGTGATCCGCCGCGTGGGGCAGCCCGAGGACGTGGCCAACATGGTGTTGTTCCTGGCATCAGGATCGAGTTCGTGGATCACGGGCCAGACCTATCCGGTCAACGGCGGGTTCTCGTTCAACCTGTGAGGAGCGCACCATGACCACCGAGCAAGCCGCAATGCTGGAGAAGAAGGTCGGAGTGGCCGTCATCACCCTGAACCGGCCCGAAGTCAAGAACTGCTGCAACAACGCGATGGCGATCGCGCTGCAGGACATCATGGACGAAATCGACGAGGACAAGCACTGCTTCGTTGCCGTCATCCATGGGGCCGGCGGCAATTTCTCGACCGGCGCCGACCTGAAGGAAGCGGCCAGCGGCGTCAAGCGCACCAGGCTGCGGCGCGGTGGCTTCGGCTGCTTCGTGCATCCGCTGCGCAAGCCGCTGATCGCCGCCGTCGAGGGCTACGCCGTGGGCGGCGGCTTCGAGCTGTGCCTGACCTCCGACATGGTGGTGGCCGCCGCCAACGCCAAGTTCGGCCTGCCCGAGGTCAGGCACAACCTGGTGGCCGTGGGCGGCGGGCTGTTCCGCCTGCCCAAGAAGATTCCCTACAACATCGCGTTCGAGATGGCCCTGACCGGCAAGATCTACGACGCCGGCTTCCTGCGGCCCTACGGCATCTTGAACCGGATCGTCGAGCCGGGCACGACCCTGGACAGCGCCATGGAGCTGGCCCGCTCGCTGCTGGTGAACGGCCCGACGGCACTGGCCGCATCCAAGCGCATCATGTCCAAGGCCTTCGAATGGCCTGAGCTCGAAGCCTGGGAAAACCAGATGCCGATTGCCCAGGTTGCGCTCAACTCAAAGGACCGGGTGGAAGGACTCAAGGCCTTTGCGGCCAAGCGCGCGCCGGTCTGGTCCGGCGAATAGCGCCAGGAACAAGGAGGAGACAACTATGCAAAGACGAAGCTTTCTGCTGGGCTCCGCAGCGGCGGCCACGGCATGGGCAGCGCATTCGCCGCTGCTTGCGCAGGACAAGACCCCGATCAGCATCATCTTGCCCCTGGGCGGCGGCACAGGCGCCGACACCAGCACGCGTATCCTTGCCGATGTGCTGTCCCGCGAACTGCAGCGCACGGTGATCGTCGAGAACAAGCCAGGCGCCGACACCATGATCGCCACGCAATACGTGTTGAGCGGCCCGTCCGACGGAACGCGCGTGCTGATGCTCTCGCCCAGCAACATGGTGATCGTTCCGCTGGTCAACAAGAGCCTGCGCTTCAATCCGGAAACCCAGCTGCAGCCCGTCATTACTTCGGTGCGCGGCGGTGCCGCCCTGGTCGTGAAGGCAGGCAGGTACAAGTCGCTCACCGAGTTCATCGCCTACGCCAAGGCCAACCCGGGCAAGGCGTCGCTGGCCACCTACAGCGGGCATTACTACAAGCTGCTGGCGCTGATGATCCAGCGCGACCTCGGCATCCAGCTCAACAACGTGCAATACAAGGCCCCGGCGCCCGCGCTCAACGACGTGGTAGGCGGCAATGTCGACGCGATGATCATCGATGCCGGCGCCTCGCGCGAATTCTTCCGCGCCGGCAAGATCCATCTGCTGGCCTTGACGCACGAGCGCAGGCCTGCGGCCTTCCAGGATGTGCCGACCTTCAGCGAACTGGGCTACCCCGATTCGACGGCTTATGTGTGGATCGGCTACGGCGTCAAGGCCGGCACGCCGCCCGAGTTGGTGCAGCGCCTGTACAAGGGATTCTCCGCCGCGCTGAAGTCCAGGGAATATCTGGCCTACGTGGAGCAAGCCAGCGCCGGCTCCGAGACGGTCGATCTGGATCCGGAGAAGACCAGGCTCTATGCGCAGGAGGAGCGCAAGCGCTTTGCCCGCCTGATCGAAAAGACCGGCTATGCGAACTGATCGAACTGACATGGCCTGGCGCACCGCATGGTGAGCGGATGCCCAAGCACCTGATGGAGAGGATTGCATGAGTTTGCCTTCATCGCTGGCGTCGCGCCTGCGACTGCCGCTAATTGCCGCGCCGATGCTGCGCGTGTCCGGCCCCGACCTGGTGGCAGCCGCCTGCCGCAGCGGCGTCATCGGCGCGTTTCCCACGGTCAACGCCCGTGGCGCCGAGGAGCTGGACGCCTGGCTTACCCAGATCAAGGCCCGGTGCACCGAAGCGCCTGGCCCGGTCGCGCCGGTCTGCCCAAACATCATCATGCGCCGCCGGGCCACTCTGGATGAGGACCTGCGGGTCCTCATCCGCCACCGGGTGGAGATGGTCATCGCCAGCGTTGGCTCACCTGAGGCCGTCATCCAGCCACTGCACGATATCGGCTGCCTGGTGTTCGCCGACGTGGCATCGATCCGCCATGCCGAGAAGGCGCTGGCGGCAGGGGCCGATGGCCTGATCCTGCTCACGGCCGGCGCCGGCGGGCAGACCGGGGGGGCCAACCCCTTTGCCTTTGTGCGTGCCGTGCGCCGGATGTTCGACGGCCCCATCGTGCTGTCAGGCGGCATGTCCGACGGCGCCGCGCTGTGGGCGGCGCGCACCCTGGGCTGTGATCTGGGCATGATGGGCACGCGCTTCATCGCCACGCCCGAAAGCCTGGGTGCCAACCGCTACAAAGCCATGCTGGTAGACAGCCGGCTCGACGACGTGTTGCTGACCCAGGCCTTCACCGGGCTGGATACCAACATGCTGCGCCCCTCCATCGTGGCGGCGGGGCTGGACCCGCAGGCCCTGCAAGGCAAGGTGTCTCCCGAGCGCGCCCGCGAACTGTTCAGCGAGCATGGCCAGGAGGCGCATGGCCCCAAGCGCTGGGTCGACATCTGGAGTGCCGGGCACAGCGTTTCGGGGGTGGATGGGGTGCTTCCCGTGGATGAACTGGTTGATGTGCTGGCTGGGGAATATGCACGGGCGCAAGCGCAGACTGCGGGGCTGCTGCAGCATTGATGCCGCCGAAGATCGCCAGCAGCCTTCAAGGCTTCACCAACATATCCCTGGCGTACTTGAGTCCCATGCCGTAACCGCCGCCAAAGCGCTCAACCAGTCCGCGCGCCTTGTCATAGGTCTCCTTGCGCGTCCGGTCCCTCTGGAACTCGAGCAAGACCTGCAACCAGCTTGTCACCTCCGCCCCCCTGCAACTCATTCGGTCCAGTGCGTAGCGGTGAGACTCGACGGTCGCAGGCGTCCGCCACGACAAAGGGCTTGTAACCTTCGTCCAGTCAGCACAGCACGGGGAAGCTCACGCATGTCGCACTGATACAGCAGTGCCGGCACCGGCAGCGTACGGGCTGGCTTAGCTTTTGTAGGCAACGGCGTGGGCACAGCCACGGAAGCCATCGGCTCTGTGCAAAGTGGGAGACACGAAACGGGCTGCCAGCCATTGGGCGAATACTCGTACACGTGCCGACAGCTGCCGGTTCTGAGGATATAGCACCGATACAGGCATCGGCGGCGGCGGGTTGCCAGGCAAGACAATCCGTAGCTGACCCGCTGCCAGCTCTCTCTCGATCCGATAGCCAGGTACTTGAACAAGGCCGAGTCCGGAAACAGCAGCACCTGTATATAGCTCGGCGCCAGTCACCGAGATCCTCGACTTGAGTTGCCGCTCTACAGTTTCCTTATCAACCTTGAATTCCAGGCGGCTCGGCCGACCCGTCGCGCTGGAGACGTAGTCCACGGCGTAGTGGTTCTTCAGATCGTCCAGCGTCTTCGGCACACCATACCGCTCAAGATACGCAGGGCTCGCCACAGTGACCTGTTCCAAACGCGACCTGCCGGCCAATCAGGGACGAGTCCTGCAGGACACCGGCGCGCAGTACGCAGTCCACGCCTTCCCGAACGAGATCGACCAGCCGATCGTCCTCCCCGACATGCAAGGTGATGTCCGGGTACTGCGCCAGGAACTCATCCAGAGCCGGCACGACGAAGTGCCTGGCCAAAGTGCCCTGCAGGTTCACCCGCAGCAGGCCTTTGGGCGGTGCATCGCGAAACGAGCTCTCCGCCTCCTCCAGGTCGGTCAGGAGCCGCACGCAGCGGTGGTAGTAAGCCTCGCCGTCATGCGTCAGACGAACCTGTCGAGTGGTGCGCTCGAGCAACCTGGCGCCGAGGCGCTGCTCCAGACGCTTGATGAGGTTTGTCACCGTCGCGCGCGGAATCTGGAGATCCTCAGCCGCCAGCGAAAAACTGCGTCGGTCCGCGATTCGGACGAAAACCTGCATTTCCTGGAAACGATCCATCGGCGCCCATGGTTGATGTGAACGAAACAACGCAAACAACCCTGTCTATTCCATTCCAGACAACCAGAGGTGCAGCGTGCGCCTCCTGCTGGTCCTGTTGGGTATATGCCTGTTCGGGATCCTGCCTACATCAACGGCGACTGCCAGCAACCCAAGAAGATCGCCGCAAGCCATAGCGCACGTCGCCCAACAGTTAAAGCAAATGGAATTGTGATCGCAATCTTCCCATAATTATCTTTTGGGTTGAATAGTCGAGAATCCATCTCACGCCCCCTCAAACGAAGGATTCAGACCATGACCACCATTTCCCACATTGCCCTGATCACCGGCGCGTCTCGCGGCATCGGTGCCAGCATCGCCCGCCGCCTGGCCCGCGACGGCTTCGCCATCGCCATCAACTACGCCTCCAACGCGGCAGAAGCCGACGCCCTGGTTGCCGAGCTGGTTCAGGCCGGCGCTTCGGCCATCGCGATCCAGGCCGACGTTTCAAAGGCTGAACAGGTACAGGCCATGTTCGCTACCGTCGAAGAAAAACTTGGCAAGATCGACGTCCTGGTCAACAACGCCGGCATCCTCAAGACCGCTCCCTTGGCGCAGACCAGCGACGACCTGTACGCGCTGAATTTCGCGATCAACACCCAGGGCGTGTTCAATACTCTGCGGGAGGCGGCCACGCGACTGAACGAGGGCGGACGCATCATCAACCTGTCAAGCACCACGCTGGCGCTGAACCTGCCCGGCTACGCGATCTACAACGGCACCAAGGCTGCGGTAGAAGCCTTCACCCGCGTTTTCGCCAGGGAACTGCGCGGCCGCCGCATCACTGTGAACGCCGTGGCGCCCGGTCCCGTGGCCACAGACCTGTTCCTCAACGGCAAGACAGAAGAGCAGATCCAGACCTTTGCCAAGATGCCGCCGCTGGAACGCCTAGGCCAACCGGACGACATCGCCGCCGTCGTGGCCTTCCTGGCCGGCAAGGACGGCGCCTGGGTAAATGGCCAGGTGCTGCGCGCCAATGGCGGCGTGGCCTGATCGGCGGAGGCCGCCCATGAGCCATTCCCTGCCTCGGTTCTGCCGACCAGTTTCCGGCTTTGTTGCGCTGGCGTGATGGCCCTTATTGTTTCCCAACGAAACCGACCGGCCCTGGCCACCTCCCCCCATCACAAATACTTAAACAAATTCATCCCCTGTATCTGCATAAACGATTGCTGCGCACCCTGCAGCGCAGTCTGCCGCTGGTAATACTCGGTAATCGCCGCCGCATAATCCAGGTCCTGCAGCCCTGACAGCGTCTGCGAATACGTCAGGTCGCGGTTGGTGCCGACGTCGTTCAGCGCATCCAGTTCCTGCATTCGCGAGCCTACCGAGGCGCGCACCGTCAGCACATTGTCCAGCGAGTTGGAGAACTGCCGCGTCGCGGTGGCCAGGACGTTGCTCAGGTGGGCCGTGTCGCTGGGGGTGGTGGCGGGCTGGCGCAGCGTGTCGATCACCGTCTGCAGGTTGCCGAACATGTCGGTACCTGCTTCCCTGGCCGGCTCCATGGTGAGGGTATCGCCGCTCTTGGGCTCGCCGGTGACATTGAAGGTGACGCCACCGAGTTCGATGCGCGTCGGGGAGTTGTAGGCGGTCGGGCCAGACAGCACCGGTGCGGGCACCGGGGCGTCCATGTCGGTAATGCTGTATTCCATCTGGCCGCTGGCGTTGGCCTGGAACGTGACCTGCAGCGATTTTCCGTGCAGCGGGTCGCCGGGATCGGTGATCGAGACCGCGCCGAAGGTGGCGCTGCCGGTGTTGGCGCTGTTGCCCTTGATCACATAGCCGGCGCCGCCGGTGACGCTCATGAACACGTCGCGGCCGTCGTCGCCCGCGGGCATCTGGCGCGCGACGTCGACCTGCAGCAGTTGCTGGCCGGTGTCGCCGACGTAGACGCCGGCGCCACTGGCTTGCGTGAACGGCGCCGTGCCGGAGCGGGTGCCCCCGAACAGGTACTGGCCGTTGCCGTCATCGGAGTTGGCCAGGCCGACCAGCTGGTTGTACAGCCCTTCCAGCGCGGTGGCGAGCGAGCCGCGGTCGGCGTCGCTCATGGTGCCGTTGCCGGCCTGCACCAGCAGCGTCTGGATGTTCTGCGTGACGGTAGTCACCGACTGCAGCGCGTTTTCTTCCGCCGCCAGCGCGATATTGGCCTGGCTGCGCGACGTTGCATACTGGCCGTTGACCGCCTGCGCCTGGCTGACGCCGAGGGCGCGGGTGGCGGCGACGGGGTCGTCGGACGGCGTGAGGACGCGGCGGCCGGTGCCCAGCTGTTGCTGGATATGCAGCAGCGAGCCCTGCTGCAGGTTCATCGACGCCAGGCCTTGCTGGTACAGGGTGGAGCTTGCAACGCGCATGATGGATTGCCTTATCGAATACGTTGACGTGCGGGCAGGGCTTACCGGATGCCGATGAGGGTGTCGAACAGCGAACCGGCCGTCTGGATCACGCGGGCATTGGCCTGGTATAGCTGCTGGAAGCGCAGCATCGACACGGTTTCCTCGTCCATGTTGACGCCCGACACCGACTGCTGCGCCGCCTTGATCTGTGTTGTGACGCTGTCCTGCGATGTCGACGCGATCTTGATCGACCTGGCGCGCGTGCCGACGTCGTTGACCAGCTGCGCATACGCATCGCTGAAGCTGGACACACCGCCGATGGTCTTGGCGTTCTGCAGCTTGGCCAGGTTCAGCATGTTGCCGTTGTCCTTGACGCCGCCGGCGTTGCCGCCGAGCGTGAAGGAGTCGTCCACCGAAGGCGTGCCGCCGAAGCTGAAGGTCAGGCCGCCGATGTTGTAGTCGGTCTTGTCGCCGTTGGCTACGCCAACAGGCTGCGGCGACAGGTCCGTGCCGGCGGCGTTCTTGAAGACGTATTTGCTGCCGTCGTAGATGGCGGTGATCTTGCCGGCAAGCGGCGTGAAGCCCGGCGCAACGTTGCTCAGGCTGGCGGTGGCGCTGCCCTTGTTGCCGGCTGCCGCATCGGCGCGTGCCGGCGAGGCCGCGGCGATCCTGGCGGGATCGCTGATCGCCATGTCGAAGCCGGCTGCGGCATTGCGCGTCGGCTGGATCACGAACGAATCATGGGTGCCCATTGCCGCGTTGATCGTGACGCTAAAGCCGTCGGCACTGAAGGTCAGCGGATAGGTGGGCGCCGGCGTGCCGGGCACTGGCGTGGCCACCTGCGCGTTGTCCGACAGGCGCGTCAGCGTGTAGTTGGTGCCGTCGAACTGCAGCTTGTAGTCGCTGGTAGTCAGTGCCGAGGCGTCGTCGATGGTGGCCGAAGCCACGGTGCTGATGGCAGTGTTGCGGTCGTTGGGCAGCACCGTGGCATTGCCCAGCTTGAACATGTCGGTGCCGATCGCGCCAGTCAGGTCCATGCCCAGCCTGTGCTGCGCATTGAAGCTCTGGCCGATCGCCAGCGACAGCCGGCCGATCGCGCTTTGCGCGGAATCGAGCGTTTCGGTGCGGAACTGCAGCAATCCGCCCAGCGAGCCGCCGGTGATCGCGCCGGGCTGGCTTTCATATACGCTGCCGTTCGGCAGCGAGTAGGCGACCACGGTACGGTCGGGGTCGGCAGCGGAGGTCACGGCCTTCAGGTCGTACGATTCATTGCCCATCACCAGCGGCTGGCCGTTGCCCACGAAGACGTTGTAGGTGCCGCCGTCCTGCACCACCACCTTGGCGCCGACCAGCTTGTTCAACTCGGCCACCGCCTGGTCGCGCTGGTCGAGCAGGTCGTTGGGCGGCTGGCCGCCTGAGGCGGCTTTCAAGCGCGTGATTTCCTTGTTGAGGTTGGCGATCTGCGTGGTGTAGGCATTGACCTGCGACACCGCGGTGCCTACCTGTTCATTGACGCCGGACTGCAACTGCTTGAAATAGTTGCTGGCGGAGCGGACCTGCCCGACCAGGGCCTGGCCGGCGGACAGCATGCCCTGGCGCGCTGCGGGGTCGGCCGGGGTGTCGGCGACCGCCTGCACCGCGGCGAAGAACTTCTGCATCAGCGGCGCCAGGCCGCCCTTCTGGTCGGCGAGCAGGTTGTCGATCTGGGCAATCTGGTCGGAGTACGCCGCCAGCGAGGCGCTTGCCGAGGTGGCGCCGCGCAGCTGCCCGGTCAGGAACTCGTCATAGACGCGGATCACGGTGGTGGTGGTGGAACCGTAGCCGTAGAAGCCCTGGCTGGTGTACTGGCCGCCGGCCGATGCCACGATGGTGTTCTGGCGCGAATAGCCTTCGGTCGCGGAGTTGGCGAAGTTATGGCTGGTCGTCGTCAGCGCATTCTGCGCGGTGTTCAGGCCGGAAAGACCAATACTGAAGAGAGACATCGTGCTCTGATCCCGGATTCGTTGGACTGCCCGCGGCTTGGGGCGGCGATGGTGGATGTGGGAGTTATCGGTCGGTGGGGGCGGGACTTTAGGTTGGCGTGCGGTCCATTGCGCACGAGCGCACGGTGCGCTCCGTGCGCAATAGCCAATAGCCAATAGCCAATAGGCGGCCACATGCGGTTCCACTTGCGGCGGTTTGCTCCCTTCTCCCGCCTTGCGGGAGAAGGGAGCCTCGTTCATACGGTGTCGGCTACGACTGGCGCGGTTACACCGCCACCTTCTTCATGATCTTTACCAGCTTGTGCCCGTACGAGGGATCGGTCGCGTACCCCGCCCGCTGCAGCCCATGCGCTGCTTCCTCCGCCGAGCCCGCGCTCACCACGCCCGCATAGCGCGGGTTGCTGGTCAGCAGCCGCGCGTAGTCCGCGCAGGCCTCGTCATACGATCCATAGGCACGGAACTTCGCCTTCACCTTCTGCGGCTGGCCGTCGACGTACTCGGTGGTGGTGATCTCGGCCACGCGGCCCTTCCAGCCCGATCCGGCCTTGATGCCGAACACGTTGAACGTGGTCGAGCCATCGCCATGCAGGATCTCGCGCTGGCCCCAGCCGGATTCAAGCGCCGCCTGGCCGACGATCAGCCGTGCCGGCACGCCCGAGGCACGGGAAGCGGCTTCGGCCGCGGCCGCCATGCGCGCGACGAAGGCGCTGACATGGGCAGGCGCATCGGCGGGCAGCGGGCCGAGCGCCTCGCCGCCCCGGCCTTGCTCACCGTGGAACCGCGCTTGGTATTCGCGCAAGCCTGCGGTGGGGTTCCAGTTCTGCCCCGGCACAACCGTGCCGAGAGCAGGCAGTTCTGCGGATTCATTGCCGTCGGCAGAAGCGGCGCCGCGGCTGTCGAGCAAACGTGCCATCTCGGCATCGGCGGCACGGCCGGATTCGGCCGGCGTCATCGCATTCATGCCCGTCGGCATCGGCGTGCCCGCGGCACGCGCCAGCTGGCGCACCATCACTTCGGCCAGCCCGATGCCGCGCGACGACATCTGCTGCGCGAGCTGCTGGTCCATCATCGACATGTAGAGCTTGCTCTGCTCGTTGTCGAAGAGGCCATCCTGCGGCGTGGCACTGCGCATGCTCTTGAGCACCATCTGCGTGAACACCGCCTCGAACTGCCTGGCGGCCGCCTGCAGGGTCGCCGCGTCGGCACCGTTGCGCGCGCTGTGCTTGAGTGCTTCGAAGCCCTGCGTGTCGAGCGCGAAGCGCTGTGTCAGGTCCGCGGCCTGCGGTGGCATGGACGCGCTCATGATCAGATCACTTCCAGTTCCGCACGCAGCGCCCCGGCGGCGCGCATGGCTTCCAGGATGGTCTGCAGGTCGGCCGGGGTCGCGCCCAGCGCGTTCAGCCCCTTGACCACGGCGGCCAGCGAAGCGCCTGCCTTGACCACCTGCAGCGAGCCGCCCTGCTGCCTCATGTCGATCTGCGATACCGGCGCGACCACGGTCCGCCCCTCGCTGAACGGCGCGGGCTGGCTGATTACCGGCTGCGTATTGATCACCACCGACAGGTTACCGTGCGCGACCGCGCAGTCTTCCACCGTCACCGCCTGGTTCATCACGATCGAACCGGTGCGGGCGTTCAGGATCACCTTGGCCGCGGCCTTGGCCGGGATCACGTCGATGCTTTCGATGCGGGCCAGGAACCCCACGCGCGCGCTCGGCGCGGAGGGGGCGCGCACCTGCACCGTGCGGCCGTCCAGCGCCGCGGCGACGCCCCCGCCCATCGAGCGGTTGATGGCTTCCACCACGCGCTCGGCGGTGCCGAAATCGGTTTCCTTCAGCTCCAGGTTGAGCACACCGCCGTCCGGCTGGAACGGCGCGACCGCGCGCTCGACGATGGCGCCGTTGGCGATACGGCCTACCGCGAGCTGGTTGATCTGCACCTTGCTGCCGTTGGCCGACGCGCCCGCGCCGCCCACCAGCATGTTGCCCTGCGCGATGGCGTAGACCTGCCCGTCGGCGCCCTTGAGCGGCGTCATCAGCAGCGTGCCGCCGCGCAGGCTCTTGGCATTGCCCATCGACGACACCACCACGTCAAGCTGGCTGCCGGGCTGCGCGAACGCGGGCAGCGTGGCAGTGACCATCACCGCCGCCACGTTCTTGAGCTGCATGTTCTTGCCGGCCGGCAGCGTGATCCCCAGCTGCGAGAGCATGTTGGTCAGGCTCTGCGTGGTGAACGGCGTCTGCATGGTCTGGTCGCCGGTGTTGTCCAGCCCGACCACCAGGCCGTAGCCGACCAGCGGGTTGTCGCGCACGCCCTGGAATGTGGCCAGGTTCTTCAGGCGCTCGGCCTTGGCGACAGTGGCGAAGGCGCCGAAGGCCACGCCGAGCGCCAGGCTGATCACGCTCACGCGCAGCAGGCGTGACAGGAAACGGGCGAGCATGGAAGCGGACATGGCGCGCTCAGAACGGTGAGACATTGAGGAAGAAGCGCTGCAGCCAGCCCATGTTCTGCGCTTCGTCGATCACGCCCTTGGCGGTGTATTCGATGCGCGCGTCGGCCACCTGCGTGGATAGCACTGCGTTGTCGCCGGTGACGGTGCGCGGATTGACCACGCCCGAGAAGCGGATGAACTCGGCGCCCTGGTTGATGGCCATCTGCTTTTCGCCGGAAACCACCAGGTTGCCGTTCTGCAAGACTTCCAGCACGGTCACGGTGATGGTGCCGTTGAAGGTGTTGGCCGCGCTGGCGCCGCCGCTGGCCTTCATGGTGTTGGCGCCATTGATGTCGGCGTTCTGGCTGGTGCCGAACAGCCCGCCCAGCGCGCGCGGCACGGCGTCGAATGCCAGCGTGGTGTTGCCGGTACGGCTGGTATTGGTGCCGGAGTTCTTGCTGGCGTTGACGTTCTCGGTGATGACAATGGTCAGGATATCGCCCACGTTGCGCGGGCGGCGGTCCTCGAACAGCGGATTGCCGGCATAAGACGACTGGTAGATCGATCCGGAAGCCGGGCCGACCGGGCGCGGCTCGGCGCGCGCGGTGGTGGGCAGTTGCACCAGGGGCTCGCGCGGTACCAGCGCGCAGCCGCTCGTGGCCAGCATTGCCACGCCGGCCAGGCAGTAAAGCGCAAGCGCGCCCAGGCGGGAAAGCAAGATGGCCATGTCCACAACCCTCAACCCATCTGCGCCAGGCGCTGCAGCATCTGGTCGGACGTCTGCACGGCCTTGCTGTTGATCTCGTACGCACGCTGGGTCTGGATCATGCTGACCAGCTCTTCCACCACGTTGACGTTGGACGCTTCCACGTAGTTCTGCTGCAGCACGCCGGCGCCGTTCAGGCCTGGAACGGTGGTGTTGGGCGCGCCCGACGCATCGGTCTGCACGTACAGGTTCTCGCCCATGCTCTCCAGGCCGGCAGGGTTCATGAAGGTGGCAAGCTGCAGCTGGCCGACCTGCACGTTGGCGCTCGACCCCGGCTGCGTCACCGACACCGTGCCGTCGCGCGCGACCGTCAGCGACAGCGTGTTGGCCGGGATGGTGACGGCGGGCTGGATCACAAAGCCGCTGGAGGTAACCAGCTGGCCGTTCTGGTCCACCTGGAACGAGCCGTCGCGGGTATAGGCGGTGGTGCCGTCCGGCAGCGCCACCTGGAAGAAGCCCTGGCCGATGATGGCCACGTCCTTGTTGTTCCCGGTCTGCTGCGGATTGCCCTGGGTGTGGATGCGCTCGGTCGCAACCGGACGCACGCCGGTGCCCAGCTGCATGCCCGAGGGCAGCGTGGTCTGGTCCGACGACAGCGCGCCGGGCTGGCGGATGGTCTGGTACATCAGTTCCTCGAACACCGCGCGGCCGCGCTTGAAGCCGTTGGTCGACACGTTGGCCAGGTTGTTCGAGATCACGTCCATCTGCGTCTGCTGCGCATCGAGGCCGGTCTTGGCAATCCAGAGAGAGCGGATCATGGTGGTCCTTGCTGGAGATCGTGTAGCGGTAGCGCTGGCGCTCCGCGCTGGGGTTCAGTGTGGTCGCCGCGTCAGTCGGGTCAATTGGTCGACAGCAGCTGGTTGGCGCGCTGCTCGTTGCCGTCCACGCCCTGGATCATCTTCATCTGCATCTCGAAGCGGCGCGCGTTGGCGATCATCTCGACCATGGCTTCGGTCGGGTTGACGTTGCTGCCTTCCAGCGCGCCCGAGATCACGCGCACGGTGGGATCGGCCTCCAGCGGCTGCGCACCGGGGCGCAGCCGGAACAGGCCGTCGTCGCCGCGCGCGATGGCGTCGTTGGGCGGGTTGACCACACGCAGCTTGCCGACCTGGGCCAGGCCGGCCGAGGCCTCGCCCGGGCCCCGCGCGGTGATGGTGCCGTCCGTGCCGATGGTGACCTGCGAGCCCGGCGGCACCGCCAGCGGGCCGCCGTCGCCCATCACCGGCAGGCCGGACAGGGTCTGCACCTGGCCGTCCTGCGCCACCTGCAGCGCGCCGGCGCGGGTATAGGCCTCGGTGCCGTCAGGCGCCTGCACCACCAGCCAGCCGTTGCCCTGCAGCGCAACGTCGAGCGCGCGGCCGGTGTAGGTCAGCGGGCCGGCGCGCATGTCGGCGCCCGGCGTGGACGCCAGCGTGAAGGCGCGCGTGCCGGCCTCGGCGCCGACCACCGGCACCGCGCGATACAGGTTGACCTGCGCGCGGAAGCCGGGCGTCGACACGTTGGCCAGGTTGTTCGATACCGCCGCTTGCTGGTCGAGTATCTGCTTGGCGCCCGACAGGGCGGTGTAGATCATGCGGTCCATCGACTTGCCTCAGCTGGTTTTGCTTTTCACGCGGCGCGCCACGGCTTACATGTTCACCAGCGACTGCATGACCTGGTTCTGGGTCTCGATGGTTTTGGCGTTGGCCTGGTAGTTGCGCTGCGCGATGATCAGGTTGACCAGCTCGGCGGAGAGGTCGACGTTGGACGCTTCATTGGCATTCGACATCAGCTGGCCGCGCGAGCCGCCCGGCGTGCCGATGACCGGCTGGCCGGAAGCGCCGGTGGCTGCCCAGGTGTTGCCGCCCTCGGCGCGCAGGCCTTCGACATTGCCGAAGCTCGCCAGCACCACGGTACCCAGCTGCTGCGTCTGCTCGTTCGAATAGCTGCCGCGAATGGTGCCGTCGGCTTCGATTGCAAAACCCAGCAGGCTGCCCGAGGCGTAGCCGTTCTGCGTGGGCGGCGCGGTGTCGTTGTCGGAGCCGAACTGCGTGGTGCCGGCCAGGTTGACGTTCATCGACATGGCGGCGGCGCCGTTGGCCGCCGGCGAAGTCAGCGAGAAGTTGGCGGGGCTGGTAGACACCAGCTTGCCGGCGCTGTCGAACGACAGCGTGACCGTATTGCCCGCGGCCGTGGGCGGCGTGGTCGTGGTGTTGTCGACGCCGAGCCGGTTGCCGGCAGCGTCGGTCACGTTCAGCACCCAGTCGGTGCCGCCTGCGACGGCCGGCCGCGGCGGCGTCGCCGTCGCGTCGTTACTGGTCTTGCTGAAATACGCCACCACTTGCCGGGCATTGCCCAGCGAGTCATACACCGTCATGCTGGTGCTGTAGTTGTACATCGACGTGGTCGGCAGGCTCCCCGGCGCGCTGGCGAACGCATCGGCAGGCACGGTACTACGCGAATCCAGGTTGTACTGCGCGGTGATGTCGGTGGTGACCTTGGGCGGCATCGTCGCGGAAGACACCACCAGCGGCTGCGGCGTGGCGCCGCCGCCTGCCGCAGCCGACGGATAGCCGGTCAGCTGCAGGCCCTGCGCGTTGACGATGCGGCCGTCATCCGTGCGCAGGAACTGGCCGTTGCGCGAAAAATGCACCGAGCCATCGGTGCCGACCAGCCGGAAGAAGCCGCTGCCATTGGTGATGGCCACATCGAGCGATCGGCCGCTGGCTTCGATATTGCCCTGCTTGAACGACTGCACCACCGCATTGACCGTGGTACCCAGGCCGATCTTGCTGCCAGCATACACGTCGGCGAACTGCGTCGTCGACTGCTTGTAGCCGACCGTGTTGGCATTGGCGATGTTGTTGCCGATCACATCCAGATTGGCTGCCGCGGCGTTGATGCCGCTTACCCCTTGACCGAAACCCATGGCTATCTTCCTTTGAATGAGCTGTCATTGATGCCCGCCGCTGCGCGCGGACGGCGCATGCAGTTAGAGAATGCGGCGGACGTCGTCCACATTTGCCGTCTGGCCGTTGCCCAGGTCGACCAGGACGCCGGAGGCATCGCCACTGATGCTCTGCACCTTGCCGTAGACCAGCGCAATCGGTTCTACCGAAGCGCCGTTCGCCGTGGCGGTGACGCGGAAGCTGTATTCGCCGTCGGCGACCGGCACGCCGGCATCGTTCTTGCCATCCCACGCAACGTCGTGCACGCCGCTGGTCTGGCCCTTCATGTCGATGGTGCGCACCACATTGCCCTTGCTGTCGAGCACGTCGACGGTGACCGCATCCGCCGTAGAGGGCAGGTCGATGCCGATCTTGCCCGGCACGCCGCCTTCCACCGTCACCAGCTTGCCCGGCACCATCACCGTGCGGCCGATCAGCGCGGCGGAATCCATCGCGCGGCTGGCGCTGACCTGGTTCAGCAACTGCGACAGCGTCGCGTTCATGGTCTGCATGCCGCTGACCGTGGAGATCTGCGCCAGCTGGGAGGTCAGCTGCGAGTTGTCCAGCGGCTTGAGCGGGTCCTGGTTGTTGAGCTGGGTCACCAGCATCTTCAGGAAGTTGTTCTGCAGGTCGGCGGCGCTGGCGCTGCTGCTCTTCAGAGCGTCGTTGATGTTCGTGGCACTGCTGTTGTTGTTGACCGAAGACGTGGTTGTCATGGCGCGCGGTTCCTGTTCCTGAGATCGACGAAAGCCATTACTGGCCGATCGTCAGCGTCTTGAGCATCATGTTCTTGGCGGAATTGAGCACTTCGACATTGGCCTGGTACGAGCGCGAGGCCGAGATCATGTTGACCATCTCTTCCACCGGGTTGACGTTGGGCATGACCACGTAGCCCTGCGCGTTCGCCATCGGATGCGTGGGGTTGTGGACCATGCGCGGCGGCGACGGGTCTTCGCTGATACCGGCCACCTGCACGCCGCCGACGTCGCTCTGGCCGGGCGTGGGGGCCATGCCGAACACGACCTGCTTGGCACGGTAGGCCTGTCCGTCGGGGCTGACCACGCTGTCGGCGTTGGCCAGGTTGGACGCGGTCACGTTCATGCGCTGCGACTGCGCCGCCATGGCCGAGCCCGCGACGTCGAAGATGTTCATTGCCGGCATGCGCTCTCTCCTTGCTGCTGGATCTGTTGCTCGCTTACTGCTGGATCGCCGCCAGCATGGTCTTGATCTTCGAGTTCATCACCGTCAGGCCCGACTCGAAATGCACCGCGTTGTCGGCGAAGGCCACGCGCTCGGCATCCATTTCGACGGTGTTGCCGTCGACGCTGGACTGCAGCGGGACGCGGTAGGCCAGGTCGAACGCCTCGCGGGTCGGTGCCTGCGCGGGCAGGTGGCGCACCTGGGTGGTCGACAGCGACATGCCTTCGTTGCGATGGCCGCGTTCCACGGACTGCGCCAGCGTGCTGGCGAAATCGAAGTCGCGGGCCTTGTAGCCCGGCGTGTCGGCGTGCGCGATGTTGGAGGCAATCACCGATTGCCGCTGGTTGCGCAGGCTCAGCGCTTCCTGCTGGAAGCGTAGCGACGCGTCGAGTCTGTCGATCATGCTGGCATCTCCCTGGACGACCTTCTTCAGGGTTGCCATCTTAGGCGGGGGCTCGTCACGCCAATCGGATGAATAAGGACGGGAAATCCTTGCATTTCGGCACGCCCTCGCGCGAGGCGCTGCCTACAATCGGAACCCGATGACTGATGTAGACGGGGCGTGCCGCCGGTCACGGGGCAGCGCGCCGGGCATGCCGCCAGCGCAGGCCCCGCCGTCCTTGCCGGGAAGTACACATGAACCCAAATCGCCGCACCCTCCGCCGCTATTCGCGCCGCAACGGCCCGCGCAAGGCGCAGGCCCTGCTGGCGGCGTGCCTGCTGTGCCTTGCCGGCGCCACCGGCGCCGCGCCGGCACAGGTCACGCCGGTCGCCATGCAGGCACCGGCCGGCCAGCACGCCGCCGCTGCGAGCCCTTTCACCGAGGATCCCGCGCGCGTTGCCGTGGAGCGCTTCCTGCTGCAGCAGACCGCCGGCTTGCCGGGCAAGGTCAGCGTGCAGGTGGCGCCGCCGTCGGGCGGCCGCGCGCCGGAATGCCTGTCGCCCGATCCGTTCCTGCCCGCCGGCGCATCGCCGTGGGGCCGGGTCTCGGTGGGCGTGCGCTGCGGCGGCGAGCGGCCGTGGGTGCGCTATATGCAGGCGCGCGTGTCGGTGCTGACCGATTACTACGTCGCCGCGCGCGCGCTGGGCCCCGGTGAACCGGTCAGCCAGGGCGATATCGAAGTGCGCCAGGGCGACCTTGCCACCCTGCCACGCGCGGTCATCACCGACCCGGCACAGCTCGCCGGCGCCGTCGCCGCCAACCGCATCGCCGCCGGCTCGCCCATGCGAAGCGACCTGCTGCGCAAGGCCATCGCGGTGCGCCAGGGGCAGACCGTCACGGTGTCGGTCGAGGGTGAAGCGTTCCAGATCACCAGCGAGGGCAAGGTGCTGGCCGACGCCGCCACCGGCAACACCGTGCAGGTACGCCTGCGCAACGGCCAGGTGGTCAACGGCCTGGTGCGCAGCGGCGACACGGTCGTGCTGCAATAGGCACTTCTAGTCTGCTGATCGTGGCTGGCAGCCGGATTCAGATGGCGCCGCGGCATGCGAAAATGCCGCCGGTCCTGCCGTGCGGGCGATATGGTGCACACCCCGGGGGCACACTCCGGGGACACACCCCTGGGGCACGTTCCCTAAAGATTTCCCCGCCACGGCCGTAATGCCATAGGAAACCAGCAAGGAACGCCCGTGAAGATCAACCATTCCACCGCGTCCCGGCCCGCCGACGCGCCCGCAGGCGACGCCGCCGCCCGGCCCCAGGCCGCACCGGCCAGCGCCGCCACGCCGTCCTCCGGGCTGAGCGTCAGCCCGCTGGCCGCGCAGGTGCGCGAGATCAGCAGCCGCCTGGCGCAGGAAACCGACGACGATATCGATACCGCCAAGGTCGAAGAAATCCGCCAGGTCATTGCCGAAGGCCGGATCAAGATCGACCCGGGCAAGATTGCCGATGGCCTGCTCGCCAGCTTGCGCGAGCTAGGCCAGGCCGACCCTCAATAGCCAAATCATGAGCCAAAGCCTGATCCAGTCCTTGCAGCGTGAAACCGAAGGCGTTGAAGCTTTCGGGCAACTTCTTGCGGAAGAGCGCGATGCCATCAAGCGCGGGGATTTCACCGCGCTCAGCGAGTTGCTGACGCGCAAGGTGGAAGTGGGTCAGGGGCTGTCGCGGCAGGTTCGGGCGCGTGAAGCGCAGATGCAGGCGCTTGGCCTGCGTGCTGGTGCGGATGGGCAATTGCTTGGCCGGCAGATTGATGCCGATGTCGCGGAGGCCTGGCGCAAGCTGATCTTTGCTGCGCGGGTGACGCGCGAAGGCAATGCGCTGAATGGCGCGGTCATCAAGGCGCACCTCGATTTCACGCGGGAGGCGATTCAGGCGCTGCGGCAGCATAGTGGGGGGGATGCCGGGTTGTATGGGAAGGATGGGAAGGCGGCGGCTGGGGTGGGGGGTGTCAGCCTGGCTGCTGGCTGATTGGGCTTGGATTTGCGGCTGGGCATCTGGTAGCTAGGACCTGTCCGTATTTTTGTGTGCGAGGCAGTTTTGAATTCGGTTAGCCTCGGGCTGCGGTAAATCGCTCGCCATACAGGATAGCAAACTGGTTCATGGCGGACTTCCAGTCATAAGTCGTGCGAACGGACTTCGTCAGTACGTTGCG
>NZ_JAGIQB010000184.1:0-1424 GCF_017815025.1 Cupriavidus phytohabitans | reverse complement strand
TCTCATCCTGTGAAATCAATGCGTGCTGAGCACGCCGTGGCCTTCGGCTACGGCAGGTTGTTCAGACCATCCTTAGCTGCAGTGCCACCGCGCCTACACTCGCCGTTCGGTGCGCCGCCGGCCGGCAACGGCGGCAGTTCCGAATCGCGCAATATGGAGCGCTCAAGCTCCTGGATGTCTCGTGCGCGAACACCGGACTCCGAGAAGACTTTGCTCCAGCCCGATACGATCCCCACAATTTGCTCTCCTTCGGCGTGCGCCTCGGGAGGCGGGAGCTGAAACGGCTGGCTTGCGAGAGGGCGTTCGCGAGCGTCGGATTTGTTCCGTGGTCCCCGACGATCAGCTGCTGGTACGGAATCCCCTGCACCTGCGGCTGGACGTCATAGACTGGCGACAGCCGCCAGTTCTCCCCGCCCTGATGCAGAAAGGCGTGATTCTTGGCGTGGTCGTGGGTATTGTCGATCAGGATGTTCAAGACCATGCGCTGGAACATCTGCAGACAGGGCGGGCTACCTCCGCGATATCCGCATAGGACATTTGCTCCTCCGGGATGCCCTCGGCAAGCAGCAGCGTGCGCGCACTCGCGAAGTGAATACGGCCGCCGCCTGCCTCCCGGTCAAAGCGCTTGACCAACAACGCGTTCTGACGACCCAAGGGAACAAGCCGAGACTCGGGCGCGTCGATGCCGCAGGCCCTGCGCCAGCACGAGTGAGGCATGCTCGATCGCGCAGAAGTCCACTTCATCTCCTTCAGCGGGGAACTTCGCAATCCACGAGCTTCCGTCATCATCAATAATCGCCTTCGAACGGGCGCCGCCTGCAGTGCCGCCTGGGCGCAGCAACTGGCGTAGACGATCATCGATAGGCAGCTGCAACTCGACGGCACGCGCAGCTTCGATCAGGCCCGGTAAGTCACCGCGGTGAAATACGGGAGGATGATTGACCTCGTAGGAATCCACCATCGAGGCGAAACCGAGCGCGCCAATCCGGTCTTCGCCAGCCAAGGCCAGATAGTCGATCGCTGCGCGCCTATGCGGATTGAAAGCCCAATCGATAACCCGCCGACCCCATAGCGCAGGCTGACTAAAGCAGAACGTATTATTTGCTTTTCTGAGGTTAGTGATGTGTCCTATAAGCCATTGTCCAGGCAAAGTTGAATCTATGGTCAGCCCGATCTTTGCAAGGTTGGCGATCGATGATCTGTGGCTTGCCTAAATCTATCCGGAGTCTGCTTGGGGATTGCTCCACCGCTCCACGATGAAAGTCGCGCCCGGTGGTCCTAAAAATGTCTGCAGCTTGTGGCAGCTATACAATTTTTCAGGGTGTCCACCAGGCCACAGGGCCTTAGCAGGCTGCTGAAGTACTCACCACGGAAGAGGTGCGGCTTCCCCCGATAGGGCTGGGGGTCGCGGTTTTTCACAATCC
>NZ_JAGIQB010000183.1:0-1480 GCF_017815025.1 Cupriavidus phytohabitans | reverse complement strand
CCCATTTCCTTATACAGAAGTCATGACTCTTCCCGCAGTGCTTGAATGGTGAGCGCGGCGTCCATAGTTCGCTGCATACCGATCCAGATCGTCTTGGCGCCGGGCTCGCCATCGCTCTTGCGCCCAAGGAACCCGCCCAGGGAAGCAACCAACCGAATCATCTGATTGAGTGTGACCGGTGTCTTCGGGCGAGCTTTGTTGGCGAGCACGTATGCTCCCCGAATTTCGTCGGCGTCGAAGAACAGGGACGCATCCAGGTCCGGGCAAGTTCTGCCCAATCGCATCAAGCGGGCAATGCGCCACGCTACCACCATATACAACGCCAAGGCCCGCTCCACACGATCCATGTGCGAGAGCTGTAGCGCTTCGACCTTGCAGCCAGTCTTCAGGACATGGAAAAACATCTCCACCTCCCAGCGGGCTCGGTACCACTCGACGAGTTCGATGGCAGCATCGGCGTCCTGCGCTTCTCGGTTCGTCAACAACCGCCAAACCACTGGCTTGACGCCTGCGGGCGCTCCGATCTCCGTTGCCTCTACACAGGTGAACTCCGCTCCGACCAGACCCGGCAGCTTCACACGTTGGGCGCGTAGCTCCTGTTTGACCTCGCGCGCCTTCTGGGCTGCACGCCCCGGCAAGATAAAGGTGATCTCCCCAAGTACCGGGCTGGCTCCGACGCTACCCCACAGCTTGCCGCCCTCGGCCAGGTTGCGGTTGTGTTGGCTGCGGATCAACCAGTCGGCCGGCTGGCCAAGTTCCTGGGCGCGCGCCATCAACTCGGCAATATCACCCTCGCGGTCCGTCACATACACCAGCCGTGTCTGGGGCAATTGCGCGGCTTGCTCCGCAACCCGTTCATACCCTTCAATCCAGCGTACGCTTTCCTTGATCCCGCCGCGGTTGCCGTCGGCGTCCTTGGGCTCCCGAGCCCACATCCAGGCATCGATCACCCCCAGCGGTTCACGGTCAGGCGTCACCGCGTAGGTCGGATGCAAAAACATGCCCCGCTGGGCTTCATAGGCCAACGGACCCAGCCCGTCGATCTCCTGGCCATTAAAGTTCAATTCGGTCGTATCAGCGATGCACAGCACCACCGGTAACTGCGCGGCTCTTTCCGCCGTGCGTTCCCAATGCGGCTGCATCACGTCCCGCCAATCGATCTGCTCATTGCCGAGAAAACGATACGCCCCAATGGTTTGGGACCAGTCATCGCATGCGCCGGGAATGCTCGCCGTAGGCAGGGCTGCAAACCGCTTGAGCAATTCCTTGGCGCGCCGATCCCGCCGCGGATCACCAAGATCCAGACTCTCGAATTCCTCGTCCACCCATGCCCCCGACTCGTCGTTGCCCATTGCCACTGCCAAAATCCGAGAGTAAACGCGAGTCTGGCGAAGTTAACAACCCCTTACCTCGAAATTTCCGCGGTCGCAGGCCCCATGCACCGCTGCGGGGACGGTACTACTTCTGTATAAGGAGATGG
>NZ_JAGIQB010000182.1:0-1485 GCF_017815025.1 Cupriavidus phytohabitans | reverse complement strand
TTCTACTCCCTGGTGGCCTAACCGCAGCACCTTTCCGTCCCCCGCTCGCCCCTACCTCCTTATCGCGACGGAACCCGCAAGGGCGATGGCGAACCAGGGGTCAAGACAATCTGGCAAGGCCTGCCGCGCGTAATGGACTTCGCCGCCGGTATCAAGTACGCCCGGGGTCGCCGAGTGGGTCCGTCTGCTTCAAGGCGCTGACGATGCGGCGCAAAGAGGTGGCGGCGGAAATTCGGACAGGCGGCTAAGTGGGAGCGCGCCTCTGACCTGTTCGTTTGCCATGCGTCGGGCTTCGGCGGCCCGCACGTCGTCCAGGGCGAGGTTCATCTTGGCGACGATGTGGAAGCGGTCGAGGATATTCAAGGCATTGGGGCAATGTTTGGCGTTCAGCTTCAGATAGGGCTTCGCGGCCGCGCTTACACTCCACGCGCCGCATCGCGTACAGTAAGACCACGGCAAAGCCCCAGATCGGGATGTACTCGAAGCGGCGCGGAGCTGGCGGAGCAGTATGACGTGCGCTCCGCCTTTGGTCTTCCTCTCATCACCACCTCGCCGTTTGCGTGCCTTCAACGCAGACTACGTGGTGTCAATAATGCAAGGAACTTCTGGCGCAGAACACTAGCACAAGAAAAGCCACGCCCGGCGCGCTGATGTACGCCCTCTCTCCTCAACGAGTAACTTGGTGTATGGTTCGACCTCATATCGCGGGGCAGCCCAAAGAAAAATAGTTTCTACTTTTCGATCCTACTGACGAGATTATCGAAACCCTCGCGGGCTATACGGTCGATATCCAGTATCAGTTGGCGGTGACGATTGGCGTCGTTGGCTCCCGCGCCGTCAGCAATGCCTTCATTACAGCCGGTCAGCTCCGTAAACAGCATGACTTTCTCGCTGAATCCCGGGAACTGCACGTTGATGCCATATTTTGGATCGGAAATGGTCGGCGTGTCCAGGGCCATAACGATAGCGGCTTTTTCGAGATCGGAGCGGCTGAGAACGGTCGCACGATGCTTCACCAGGTCATCGGTAAGACCCAGCTCGCGAAGCGTCCGCTCGGCATTCTCCCATTCCATACCGGCGCTTCCATTAGCGGCGGTATAGAATTTGAGATTGTTATGTGGGGGGATCTCCGGGATCGCGGGCGTCCCCTGCATACCGCGAGAAATGACACGGTATTTCTCGCCAAGGCCACGCTTCTCGATAACCTTCTGCAACACAACCTCGGCAACAACCGACCGCTGAATATTGCCCCTGTCCACTACCAGGATGGTCTTTCCCGCACCAGAGTCGGATTGCGCCAGGGCATGGGTTATACCGGTAAGCAAGGCTAAGAGAAGAACGACCTTAAATTGGCGCATAAAGCTTATTCCTATAATTGATCGAAACTGTGTCAACGTTTGGATGATTGAACCCATTTCCTTATACAGAAGTCATGACTCTTCCCGCAGTGCTTGAATGGTGAGCGCGGCGTCCATAGTTCGCTGC
>NZ_JAGIQB010000181.1:0-1491 GCF_017815025.1 Cupriavidus phytohabitans | reverse complement strand
CATGCGGTTATACACATCTTTGACCCACCGAAGCGATCCTGGCGCCCCGGAAAAGTGTTTACATTCAATGACTTGAAGCGGCACTTGTAAACTGTCCGAGTCTCGCGTTTACTGTCGCCTTTTTGGGTGACGCGTTGACGATTGAATCGACACACTGGGCAGAGACTGAATTCGCCCGACTGGATCTCGGTGATGCGCGCCTCGACAAGCGAGCGAGGATATTGATGGAGCGATTTGCGGCTGATCCGATGGCCAGCGTACCGAAGGCGTGCCGTGGCTGGGGCGAGACCATGGGAGCCTATCGCTTCTTTGGCAACGACAGCGTTGACTGGCGCGATATTCTGGCGCCGCATTGGCAAAAGTCCCAGCAGAGAATGCAGGCCCAGCCGGTCGTGCTGTGTCTTCAGGACACGACGCAACTTGATTTCAATGGCCAAGCGGCGATCGGTCTGGGGCCGCTGAACTATGAAGCTCAGCGGGGCATGTATTTGCACGCGACCTACGCCGTCACGCCGCAACGCGAACCGCTTGGCGTGCTGGACGCGTGGATGTGGGCGCGTGAGAAGCGGGACAAATTCGGCAAGCGCGGCGGGCCAAAGGAGAGTCTGCGCTGGATCGAAGGTTACGAGCGCATCGCTGAAATGGCGACGGAGTTGCCCGACACGCGGCTGGTCTACGTCGCTGACCGCGAAGCCGACCTGATGGCGTTGATGCTTCGCGCTCAAGAACTTGGCACGCCTGCGGACTGGCTGATACGCGCCGCTCACAATCGCTGCCTGCCGGACGGCGAGAAGCTGTGGCAGCGCACCGCCGACGGCAAGCCGGTTGGCGAGATTGCCTTCACGATGGGATCGCGGCATGGCGTCAAGGCGCGCACCGTGCGCCAGCAACTGTGGGTGCAGCGGGTTGACCTGCCGGCGGGCAAAGGCAAGACAGTCACAGCGACGAGCATCGTCGCGCGCGAATTCGATGCGCCGGCCGGCGTTAAGCCAATCGAGTGGCGCCTGCTGACAAATCGTGCCGTGGCCACTCTGGACGATGCGATCGAGCTGATCGACTGGTATCGCGCGCGCTGGGAAATAGAGATCCTGTTCAACATCTTGAAGAACGCCTGCCGCGTTGAAGCGCTTCAGTTGTCGGCGGTCGAACGCCTTGAGCGCGCTTTGGCGCTGTTCATGGTCGTCGCCTGGCGCATAGCGCATTTGATGAGACTCGGACGCACTTGCCCCGATCTGGATGCTGAGTTGTTCTTCGACCCTGATGAAATACGCGGCGCCTATCTGCTGACCAGAGTCAAGCAGCCGGCCAAGCCGAGCCTGAACGAGGTGCTGCGCCTGATTGCACGTCTTGGCGGATTCCTTGGCCGCAAGAGTGATGGCGAGCCCGGCGTGAAGACGATTTGGCTGGGGCTGAAAGAAGTTCATGTCGCGGCGAAGACACTGCGAGGCTTACGAGCCGTCGACGACGGGGACAATTGTGTATAACCACATG
>NZ_JAGIQB010000180.1:0-1493 GCF_017815025.1 Cupriavidus phytohabitans | reverse complement strand
ACCAGGCGATGGCGTCCGCTGAATAGCGCGTGTTTGCTCCCCTCTCCCGCGAGCGGGAGAGGGGAGCTACCTCGGTGGCGTTGAACCCGCCAGAGCACAGAACAGTCAAGGAAATCCCAAAATGATTGCCCACATCACAAGGCAGTTGCCCCGAATCGCCACGCTGGCCGCCGCGCTGATCCTGGCCGGCTGCTCGCTGGCGCCGACCTACAAGGTGCCGGAGACCGCCACGGTGCCGGCCTACAAGGAAGCCGAGGCCGCGCAGGCCGAAGGCGCGCAATGGAAGACCGCGACGCCGGCCGAAGGCCAGCATCGCGGCGAATGGTGGAAGATCTTCGGCGACGCCGAGCTGGACCGCCTGATCGCCGCCGCGGGCGAATCCAACCAGGATCTCGCCATCGCCGCGGCCCGGCTGAAGCAGGCGCGCGCCTTCACCGGCGCGACCGAGGCGGATCTCTACCCGCAGCTCAGCGTGGGGCTGGATCCGACCCGCTCGCAGCCGTCGGCCGCGTCGCAAGGCCTGCCCGACGGCACGCGGGTCTCGCCGCAGACCGTGCTGAAGGCACGCGCCTTCGCCAGCTATGAGCTCGATCTGTTCGGCCGGGTCGCGTCCAGCGTCAATGCCGCCCGCGCCGAAGGCGAGGCTGCCGAGGACCTGTACCGCTCGGTGCAGCTCGCGCTGCAGGCCGACGTGGCGCAGGCGTATTTCGCGCTGCGCACGCTCGACAGCGAACGCGACCTGCTGAACGCGACCATCCGGCTGCGTGAAGACGCGCTGAAGCTGCTGAAAAAGCGCTACGAAGCAGGCGAGACCACCGATCTCGACCCGGCCCGCGCCGAGGCCGAGCTTGGTACCGCGCGCGCCGACCTGGCCGGCATCGAGCGCCGCCGCGCCAACCAGGAGCATGCGCTGGCGGTGCTGACCGGCGTGCCGCCCGCGGCGTTCTCGCTGCCGGCGCGGCCGTTCGATGCCGCGCCGATCGCGATCCCGGCCGGGCTGCCGTCCGAGTTGCTGGAGCGGCGTCCCGACATCGCCGCAGCGGAGCGGCAGATGGCCGCTGCCAATGCCCGCATCGGCGTGGCCAAGGCGGCCTTCTTCCCGCGCATCACGCTGACCGGACTGTTTGGCTTTGAATCGGCGGACCTGTCCAACCTGTTCAAGTGGTCGTCGCGCACGTGGATGCTGGGCCCGCTGATCGGCTCGACCATCGCGCAGACGGTGTTCGACGGCGGCCGCAACAGTTCCAACCTGGCCGGCGCGCGCGCCGCGCACGAGGAGAGCGTGGCCGCGTACCGGCAGACCGTGCTGGTGGCCTTCCGCGAAGTCGAGGACAGCCTGGCCGACGTGCGCTGGCTGAGCCAGCAGGCGGGCGCGCTGGACAGCGCGCTGGGCGGTGCGCGCCGCGCGGCGCGGATCTCGCGCAGCCGCTACGATGCCGGCGCGGTCGACTACCTGGCCGTGATCGATGCCGACCGCACCGTGCTGCAGTCGC
>NZ_JAGIQB010000179.1:0-1496 GCF_017815025.1 Cupriavidus phytohabitans | reverse complement strand
TTCTTGGTCAGCAAGGCCGGCTCGTGCATATCCTTCATACACCCGGCCACTTTCAGCCATTGTGGCCGCGCCGCTAGGTTGGGGGCTGACCAAGATACGCCCTTAAGCCCATTGCATTACACACAAGTTGTGACGACGGGGTTGTAAGCCGAGCGAAGAAGGCGTTTGCTCGCGGTTTCGAATCGGCTGTTGAGGCAAACAAGTGGTGGCAGCGAGTTGGGCAGAGGCGCCATCGGCGAGCATCCCGAGCGCTTGTGGGGGCTGGGCAGAAACGGCCGCTGCCTATCGCTTTCTGTCCCAAGATCGGCTGGAATGGCACGACCCGCCAGCAGCCTCGCGCGGTTCGCGCTTGTGGTGACCAGCACAGTATCCGGGCGAGCCGCACTGTCGCGCCTGGTCGGTCAACTTGGGCTGGAGCATGGTGTGCGTTCTGTGCAATGGGAAAGCATCCCGTGCCCGACGCCACGCAACATTTATCATGGATAACGTGGCTTTGGCACACCCGGTGCTGGGTCATTCGGAGTTCACCAGACTGATGCCATGCAGAAGGCACGCCGTCATTGCGCGGTCAAGGGCTTGTGGTAGGGTTCCTCGGCAGGGTTATTTCCTTGACTGCTGGCAACCCTGTTGGCCTACATGACCATGACGCCATCGATGCAAGGCATCCTTTCAACGCTATGGATGGCAATAAGTTGCAGCGTCTCATGGATACCCGATGCAATTCCAGTCTGGCGGCAATGAACTCTGGGCATTACCGGGATGCAACCCTCCGGAAATATCGACCTGACGCCGGGCGGATCGCTGCAGCGTGTGGGCGGCAATGTGCCACCAACGTGCAGTTCCAGGGAAGACCGTGCTCAAGCCGCTGGAGACCAATGGATTCGGTATTGCGCTGGCAGTCGGAGTCGTGCAACACCCGAACGCCAAAGAGAGAAGTTGTTCGGAAACCTGTACATCAACGTGCCAGTGTCGTTCTCGTTCGTTGATGACCGCTTTGTCACGCACCTAAATGTCGGCGCCAATCGCGACACGGAAGCTGGCGAGCGCAGGCTATCTTGGGGGATCGGCACGGAAACCCAACTCCACCCGAGTGTATATCTGGTTCCGGAGTCATTTCAAGCGGGCTTACGCTTTTGGTGGTGAAGGACCGAGTGCAGCTCGACACAACCTACGGCAACGTGTTCGGTGGGGGTACAGGGGAACGATTCTTCACGATTGGCCTGCGTTTGCTTTCCCCTCTGCCATAGCGCGCTTACCTGCAGCAGGCCATGACCCGTCCCAATCAAGCCTGCACGTTGGCAGCCCTGCTGCATCCCGACGCCAAGAATCTGGCCGCTGTCGATGCCATCTTCGATGACCGCAGCTAGCCGTACTACGAGCACCGTCTGGCCGCATAGCGGCGCCCATCCCGTAGAATCCCGGCGTCCTCAAATCTGAAGTGCAACACCTTGCCATTTGGTAAGGTGTGGTGGATGACGAAGAAGAAGTACCGGCAA
>NZ_JAGIQB010000178.1:0-1505 GCF_017815025.1 Cupriavidus phytohabitans | reverse complement strand
AGGCTGATTGGCGAGGCGCTACTCGCTCCATTCCGCGTCGACGTCCCGAGCAAGATGTCCCGCGAGGATGTAGTCCCCAAGTTGCGTCGCTTTTGCCTCCAGGCGCTCCAGCTCACTGGCTGGCAACTCGCTCAGCCCAAATTGGCAGTAGAGATTGCGCTGACGGAACGTTGCCTTCAGTCGACTTAGTCCAGCGACAAGCGCCGCAGGCGAGTTGACTGCGATGTCCTCATGGCCGCGATACTGGACACGTACCCCCCGCTTATCCCCCAGACGGCCAAGTTCAACCGCGTCTTGCCAACCCGTCTCGTAATCCAAATCGACGACGGTTACCCCCGCCGTCTCTAGGAGCTTTAGCGCCTGCCCCTTGGTCCCAGCTCGAACTATCCCCATCTTCTCCTCCAACGCCATAAGGGCATGTGGCAATGCGCGCACCACGCTCATCAGCCCCTTATGTTGCGTTGCAATATTGTAATCGGGAATCCGTTGGGCACCACAACTGGTGGCGTGCCCCGTACTGAGACCGTGACATCGTTGGCGCAAGAAGCAAGTGACGCTGCGCGGGTAGCTACCGACTGTTGGTGGCTGTGGATCCACGCCCGCCAAAGCTCCCACCTCCCACTATTCCAGCCTACTGCATCCCGGTTGCAGAGGGGGTCCCGTCGACCGAGCGCGGAAAAATCGCAGGGAAGGAGAGCAATCAACAGAAGCGAAGGCGGCTTCTTCCGTTGGGGCCCGGCGCTCCGTTTGCGCTCAGATTGAGCTCATCGAATGCGTCGTACGGCGTCGAGCATGGAATGTCCCTGGCTTGTCAGTCGCGGGTGGACATTGCCACTGCTATGCCCATGTTCCATCGTCACCAGCTTATGTTCCAACAAGGCATCCAGTTGCTCGGGGTCAAGGTCGTGAATCTCTGCCGCATCACCGAGCAGCAGCAGGGCGGCGATTTCGTGCGGACTTAGCATGTCGGCCTCCTTTGTCGGGTCAAAAGGGAAATGCGACTGCTGACCCGTGGACTGCGCCACGGAGAAAAATGAGAACCGCTATGGATGTATCGGTGCGAAAGGCGCTGGACGCGCACACCGAACGCTCACAGTAAGCCCTTTGATCGCAGGAGGCAAGCGATCGCTATGCTGCGGAGCAGCGGAGTGAGCGAGATGCCAGTTTGTGATAGCAGGGCCAATCAGGCGATCAACCTCCTCCGCCGGAGAGTTGTTCCGCTTGCTCGTCACTTGCCGGATGGCGCCTGCAGCGCAGCGGATTACTCGTCCGTCGGTGCTGTTTTTGACTCACAGGGTGCCGATCAACTCCATGGCTCTTACGCCACTGATCTCTCATTTGCTTTCAGGGCTGTAGCGTACCCATTTCTGCGAAGCCCTTCCCAGCTTCTGGAAGACTGTGCGCCCAAACAACATCGGTCTCGATGTCGCTCAGTTCGATCTTAAATGTCGCCAAATCCCCTTCAGACGGTGATCGAGTTTCAAATCCGTCCTGGCGCAAGCCTA
>NZ_JAGIQB010000177.1:0-1518 GCF_017815025.1 Cupriavidus phytohabitans | reverse complement strand
CCGATCGCGGTCAGACCTCATCGGGTCTTGGTCGCAGGTTCGTAGCCGCGATCGCCAACCAAAAAACCCTCTGCCAACTGTTCACTCAGCGCCGCCTTCATCCGCGCGTCGCCGTGGCCAATGTTGACGGACATCGGGCCGCCAGACGCATCGATATATCTCTTTCCCTTGGTGTCATACAGATACACACCTTCCGCGTAGGCCAGTTCAACATCAAATGGGTGGTGTGAGAAGCAATGACGCCATGAACCCTCGGGCGCCAACATGCCGGGTAGATCATGGTCTGTAGGACGTACATGTGAGTGAGTAAGCATGCGGTCTCCCTTCGAGAATGGATGAGTGCGCCCGGTGAGCCCTGGGGGATGCCAGAGGGTTCACACGGCAGTGTCTCTTGCGCTACAATTGTTATAACGTATGTTAGATCTAACGAATGTTATAAAAAATAAGCCGCTGAAGGGATTAGGGATTACTCGTATGAATGACGTAGCCGTTCGTCGCGCGTGTGAGGGCTGTATTCGCGGCTCTATGGACCCCGCGCGCAGCAGCACAGCATCCGATCCGTTAGGATTTGCCACGGAGTTGGAATGCAATTCCCTACGCAGGTCGAGGGCGCAATGCCCCCTCTTGGACTTGCGTCGCTGAATGTGCCTTCTTGTAAACTTTTTGCGCTATATTCGCCCTGCAATGGCGTCATTTGCCGATACCGTCGATCCCATGACACGTGCCCCTACCTTGAAGACGCCAGATCCTGCTCCCCAGGCCACCGCAGACCCGTCCAAACGGCGGAGGGGGCGCCCGGTCGTGGATCGCGAGGCAAGGCGCGCCAGTTATCTCGCAGCAGCCACTACTGTGGTCGCACGGGAAGGCTATGCTGGCGCTTCCTTGCGCAAGGTGGCGGAGCAGGCCGGCTGCACCACGGGCTCCTTGTTGCATTACTTCGAGAACAAGGAAGCGATCGTCAAAGCGCTCGTTGAAAACCACTTTGACCAGTTCGAGTCGTTCATCGGGTCCAGCCACGATCCGCGCGACATCAAAGCGACCTTCAAACAGTGGCTGAACTGGACTACTGCCGACGATCCGGCCAGGTGGCTCGTGCAGTTTCAATTGATCGCGCAGGCAAGGCTCGATCCGGAGCTCGCCGCGATCTTCCAGCGGCGCTACGCCCAATATCGACGCAAACGCGTGGCTTTATTGGAGAGGGGGCAGGAAGAGGGCGTGATCCGCAGCGATATCACTGCGGAGCTGCTCGCCGACCAACTTAGCGCGATTGGCGAAGGCTGGATGATGATGCTCCCTATCGAGCCAGAGAGATTCAAGCCGAGCCGAATCGAGGCGCTTCTGGACGCCGTTATTACGTTGATCAGCCCGCCCGGACCGTCCACGACGATGCCCACTGTAGGCTCCGCGGTCCGCAAGCGCAGCTAGGCGGAAATGCTACGTCGCCTAACAGGCTGCTGAAGTACTAGCCGCGCAAAAAGCGAAGCTTGCCTCTACAAGGCTGAAGGGCTCGCTATTTTT
>NZ_JAGIQB010000176.1:0-1544 GCF_017815025.1 Cupriavidus phytohabitans | reverse complement strand
CATGGACACACCTATGACAACGCGCTCACCAAACGCCTCGATGACTCGCGCGCTGATTTAATCAGCGATTCCCTAAGCATCGGATGAATTGCGGTGCCGGAAAGCAACACTATGGCAACTATTATCAACATGCAGCTTAGCAGGCTGCTGAAGTACTCACCGCACAAAAGGCGAAGCTTCCTCCTACAAGGCTGAAGGGCTCGCCATTTTTCACAATCCGGAAGCCAGGCGTCATTTCATCGACTTTTTCGGTGATTTGGCGCCCGTTTCCCGCCTCTTTACCGCGATTACTGCAACTGCGGACGGATTTGTCCCAGCGAACGCATGCGCACGAGGTTGTAGGCGGCCATGCTCAGCACGAACATCTGGTCGACCTTCTTCCGTCCGCGCACCATCACCTGGCGCATGCGCCCAACGGTCTTGGCCCAGCCAAAACCTTGTTCGATCAGCTTGCGCTTCTGCTGCGAGATGGCATAACCCGTGTTGCGTGCGATGTCATCGGGGACGGCCGAGCGCCGCCCCGAGGTGTTTTGTGCCACATGCGGGGTCACCTTCATCTCCAGGCAAGCTTGAATGAACTCCTCCGCGTCGTAGCCCTTGTCCGCGCCCACGGTGACTTCCACATCGATGTCCTCAGCCACCTGCCTGGCATCGTTGAGCATGACCTTCGCCGCCTCGCGCTCGGCGTATCCGTCAGCATTGGTCACCATGGCGCTGACCACCAGGCCGTGGCGATTGTCGCTCAGCGTATGGCCCATGTAGCGCAACTCACTGGCGGTCTTGCCTTTGCGATAGAGCCTCGCTTCGGGATCGGTCTTGGATTCGTGCGTCTCGTTACTGCGCTTGCGCCCCTTGAAGTTATCGCCGTCGTCATCGTCGCCGCCGTCTTTGGGCACAAAGCTCTTGTGGCCTGCCCACGCCTGAATCAGCGTGCCGTCCACGCTGAAGTGTTCGCCCGACAGCCAGTCCTTCTTCTGCGCGATGGCCAGCACTTCATTGAAAAACGCGATCACTGCATCGTGCTTGATCAGCCGTTCGCGGTTCTTGCTGAACACAGTGGGCACCCAGACCACATCATCCATGGCCAAGCCAATGAACCAGCGAAACAGTAGGTTGTACTGCGTCTACTCCATGAGCTGCCGCTCTGACCGCACGCTGTAGAGCACCTGCAGCAGCATGGCCCGCAGCAACTTCTCCGGCGCAATGCTGGGCCGGCCACCCTTGATATCGGCTTCATACACCTGCGCGAACAACCGGTCCATCTTCGCTAGCGCCTGATTGGCCATGGTGCGGATCGAGCGCAGCGGATGGGACTTCGGCACGAAATCATCCAGCCGCCGCATAGTGAACAAGCTCTCCGTGAAGGTGTCTGCGCCGCGCATGAAATCTTGGATTGGATGGACCCCTCAGATCAACGCGTCAGCCAGCCCCCGCGCTGACGTCCGCTGGAGGTATTTCAGCGGCCTGCTAGCGGCGCGGCCACAATGGCTGAAAGTGGCCGGGTGTATGAAGGATATGCACGAGCCGGCCTTGCTGACCAAGAA
>NZ_JAGIQB010000018.1:0-124423 GCF_017815025.1 Cupriavidus phytohabitans | reverse complement strand
AATGTAAATAACTAAACAGCCCGTAACCACAAGGGTTACGGGCTGTTTAGTTACCACGCTTCAAAAGTGCTCTCTAGAACGGAATATCGTCGTCCATATCCTCGAAACCATTCGACGGCGCCTGCTGCGGGCGACGAGCGCCGCCACCAGCCTGGCCGCCGCCCTGGCCGCCACGGCCGCCGCCGTAGCCACCACCGCCACCTCCCTGCGATTCACGGCTGTAGCCACCGCCACCACCGCCGAAGCCGCCTTCATCGCCACCACCACCGCCGCCCTGGCGCGAGCCCAGCATCTGCATCTGGTCGGCAACGATTTCGGTCGAGTACTTGTCCTGGCCGGACTGGTCCTGCCACTTGCGGGTGCGGATGCGGCCCTCGATATAGACCGACGAGCCCTTGCGCAGGTACTGGCCGGCGATTTCGGCCAGCTTGCCGAACATCGAAACGCGGTGCCACTCGGTGGCTTCCTTCATCTCGCCGGACTGCTTGTCCTTATAGCGATCGGTGGTCGCCAGGCGAAGGTTGGTGACCGCGTCGCCGCTGGGCATGTAGCGGGTTTCGGGGTCGGCGCCGAGGTTGCCGACGAGAATGACTTTGTTGACCGAGGCCATGTGAATGTTCTCCAAAAGCCACGCGCTGTGTTGAAAAGCGTGGCAATACGATGAGGGTGAAGCTGATAGTGTGATCCGATACCGCGCCGGCGGCTACCGTGGCCGGTTGCCTGGTTCAGCACTGCGCCGTCACTGCGGCGCCGCCGGGCGCAGCAACGTAAACGAACATCGCGCCGCCCGGCCGGTGTCGGGTGGCGCGATCATGCTAGGCCATTTCCGGCCCGGAAAGCTTTACGGATTGATGCGATGCCAAGGCAACTTCAGGCAGCCGGCGCCGGTGCGGCCTCCTGCCCGCGGGCCGGGGGCGCCTTCATGCTCCAGGCGATTATAAGCCAGAGCAGCAGCACGGCCGCGCAGCCGACGAACACCGCGCTGCGGCCCTCGTGCTTCAGCAGCCAGCCGCCAACGGCACCGCCCAGGAACAGCCCCAGCGCCTGCGTGGTGTTGTACACGCCGAGCGCGGCGCCGCGCGCGGCCGCGGCGTAGCGCGACACCAGCGAGGGCTGCATTGCCTCCAGCACGTTGAATGCGACAAAGAACAGCAAGAGCACGCCAACGATGGCCCACAAGCCATGCACCGCTGCGAACAGCAGTTGCACCGCCGTCATCAGCGCCACCGCGCCGAGCAGCACCGGGCGCACGCGGCCGTAACGCTCCGCCGCCATCATCGGGCCCAGCATCAGCACGAACGACACCAGCACCACCGGCAGGTAGACCTTCCAGTGCTGGTCGAGCGGCATGCCGGCATCGGTCAGCATCGCCGGCACCACCATGAACATGGCCACCTGCGACGCATGGAGCGCCAGCACGCCAACGTTCAGCCGCGCCAGGTCGGCATTGAGCAGCACCTTGCGGAACGGCAGCCGCACCGGGTGCGGCGCTGGCGGCGCCGGGACCAGGAACAGCGTCACGCCGATGGCCACCAGCCCCAGCACCGACATCAGGCCGAAGATGCCCGCCATGCCGATGCTGTGCAGCAGCGGAGAGGCGATCACCAGCGACAGCGCAAAGGTCAGGCCGATGCTGCCGCCGACCATCGCCATCGCCTTGGTGCGATGGCGCTCGCGCGTGAGGTCGGCGATGCAAGCCGTGATGGCCGCCGAGATCGCGCCCATGCCCTGCAGCGCGCGGCCGGCGATGATGCCCGTCAGCGTGTCGGAGAACGCCGCCACCAGGCCGCCGGCGATAAACAGCACCAGCCCGCCCACCATCACCGGCTTGCGCCCGATGCGGTCGGAGAGCCAGCCCAGCGGGATATGCAGGAAGGCCTGCATCAGGCCATAGATGCCCATGGCCAGGCCGACGCGCTGGGCGTCATGCCCGTCGGGCAGGTTGCGGGCGTATTCGGCGAATACGGGCAGGATCAGGAACAGCCCCAGCATGCGCAGGGCAAAGATGCTGGCCAGCGACACGCTGGCGCGCAGCTCGGTGCGCGTCATGCGTTCGCGGGCGGGAGCCTGGGACGCGCCGGCAGGGCTCGCGTCCGGGGAAGAAGACTGGATCGGCGGCATTGCGATCGTGAGGATCTCTGGAAAGCGGGTCGGCTGGCGGGGCCGGCCGGGTGGCCGTTTTGTGACGGCATCGGCCGGTATGGCCTCTGGCCGGTGTCCGCCCGCCTTCCGGGTCGCCCTGGAAATGAGGCCGGTGACGGCTCCGCGCCGGGGTTCCCGGCATGCGCCCGTTCTGGGCCGGCTACCCCGGAAACCGAAGTTGGGTATATTAACAGGTTTGCTCCTTCGCGCTTCCCGGGTCACCTGGCCTTGCCAGAGGGCCCCCGGGCGTGTGCCCGGATGCGCATTCCGCCGTCGCCAGCGGCAGGAAGTGCCAGCCAGCGCACCTGGACACTGGGTTTTGCCTTTCCTTCAGACAGCCTCGGCCAGCCCGGCCCGGGGCGGCCTGCCTGGCGACGACTTTTCGGCATATGGAAGAAATCAAGATCCGTGGGGCGCGTACCCACAACCTGAAGAACATCAATCTCGACCTGCCGCGCAACCGGCTGATCGTGATCACCGGCCTGTCGGGCTCGGGCAAGTCTTCGCTCGCCTTCGACACGCTCTATGCCGAGGGCCAGCGCCGCTACGTGGAGTCGCTCTCCGCCTACGCCCGCCAGTTCCTGCAGCTGATGGAAAAGCCGGACGTGGACCTGATCGAAGGCCTGTCGCCGGCGATCTCGATCGAGCAGAAGGCCACCAGCCACAACCCGCGCTCGACGGTCGGCACCGTCACCGAGATCCACGACTACCTGCGCCTGCTGTACGCGCGCGCCGGCACGCCCTACTGCCCCGACCACAACCTGCCGCTGCAGGCGCAGAGCGTGTCGCAGATGGTGGACGCGGCCCTGGCGCTGCCCGAGGACACCAAGCTGATGATCCTGGCGCCGGTGGTGGTCGACCGCAAGGGCGAGCACTCGGACCTGTTCGACAGCATGCAGGCGCAGGGCTTCGTGCGCTTCCGCATCCGCTCGGGCGGCGGCACCGCGCATGAGGCCGAGGCCAGGGTGTACGAGGTCGACCAGTTGCCCAGGCTGAAGAAAACCGAGAAGCACAGCATCGACGTGGTGGTCGACCGCGTGAAGGTCCGCGCCGACATCAAGCAGCGCCTGGCCGAATCGTTCGAGACCGCGCTGCGCCTGGCCGACGGCCGCGCGCTGGCGCTGGAGATGGACAGCGGCAAGGAGCACACCTTCAGCTCGCGCTTTGCCTGCCCGATCTGCTCGTACTCGCTGCAGGAGCTGGAGCCGCGGCTGTTCTCGTTCAACAACCCGATGGGCGCGTGCCCGAGCTGCGACGGGCTGGGCCAGATCACGTTCTTCGATCCCAAGCGCGTGGTGGCTTTCCCCAACCTGTCGCTGGCTTCGGGTGCGATCAAGGGCTGGGACCGGCGCAACCAGTTCTACTTCCAGATGCTGCAGAGCCTGGCGGCGTTCTACGACTTCGATACCGAGACGGCGTTCGAGGAGCTGCCGGAGAACGTGCAGCAGGTGGTGCTGCACGGCTCTGGCGAGCAGGAAATCCCGTTCACCTATATCAACGAGCGCGGCCGCACCACGGTGCGCGAGCATGTGTTCGAAGGGATCATCCCCAACCTGGAACGCCGCTACCGCGAGACCGATTCCGTCGCCGTGCGCGAGGAACTGGCCAAGTACCAGAACAACCAGCCCTGCCCCGCCTGCCACGGTACGCGCCTGCGAACCGAAGCGCGCCACGTCAAGCTCGGCGAGAACGAGCAGGCGCGCGCGATCTATGAGATCAACGGCTGGCCGCTGCGCGACGCGCTGACCTACTTCCTGACGCTGGACATGCACGGCGCCAAGCGCGAAATCGCCGACAAGATCGTCAAGGAGATCACCGCGCGGCTGAACTTCCTCAACAACGTGGGGCTGGACTACCTGTCGCTGGAACGCAGCGCCGACACGCTGTCGGGCGGCGAGGCACAGCGGATCCGGCTGGCATCGCAGATCGGCTCGGGCCTGACCGGCGTGATGTACGTGCTGGACGAACCGTCGATCGGCCTGCACCAGCGCGACAACGACCGCCTGATCGGCACGCTCAAGCACCTGCGCGATATCGGCAACTCGGTGCTGGTGGTCGAGCACGACGAGGACATGATCCGCGCCTGCGACTACGTGGTCGATATCGGCCCGGGCGCGGGCGTGCACGGCGGCATGATCGTGGCCGAGGGCACGCCGCGGCAGATCGAGGATTCGCCGGCTTCGCTGACCGGGCAATACCTGTCCGGCCAGCGCCGCATCGAAGTGCCGAAGCAGCGTGCCGCCCCGGACGAAGAACGGCTGCTGCGCATCGTCAACGCCAGCGGCAACAACCTGCGCAACGTCACCGCCGAGGTGCCGGTGGGCCTGCTCACCTGCATCACCGGCGTGTCCGGCTCGGGCAAGTCGACGCTGATCAACGACACGCTCTACCACGCCGTGGCGCGCCACCTGTACGGCTCGACGCCGGAGCCGGCGCAGCACGACCGCATCGAGGGGCTGGAGCATTTCGACAAGGTCATCAACGTCGACCAGAGCCCGATCGGCCGCACGCCGCGCTCCAACCCGGCCACCTACACCGGCCTGTTCACGCCGATCCGCGAGCTGTTCGCCGGCGTGCCCGCGGCCAAGGAGCGCGGGTACGATCCGGGCCGCTTCTCGTTCAACGTCAAGGGCGGGCGCTGCGAGTCGTGCCAGGGCGACGGCGTGCTCAAGGTCGAGATGCACTTCCTGCCCGACGTGTACGTGCCCTGCGACGTCTGCCACGGCAAGCGCTACAACCGCGAGACGCTCGAAGTCCTGTACAAGGGCAGGAACATCTCCGAGGTGCTGGACCTGACCGTCGAGCAGGCGCATGAGTTCTTCAGCGCGGTGCCGGTGGTGCGGCGCAAGCTGCAGACGCTGCTGGACGTTGGCCTGGGCTATATCCGGCTGGGGCAGTCGGCGACCACGCTGTCGGGCGGCGAGGCGCAGCGCGTCAAGCTGTCGCTGGAACTGTCCAAGCGCGACACCGGGCGCACGCTCTATATCCTGGACGAGCCCACCACGGGCCTGCACTTCCACGATATCGAGCTGCTGCTCAAGGTCATCCACAAGCTGCGCGACCAGGGCAATACCGTGGTCATCATCGAGCACAACCTGGACGTCATCAAGACCGCCGACTGGCTGATCGACATGGGCCCGGAGGGCGGCGCCGGCGGCGGCCAGGTGATCGCGCGGGGCACGCCGGAGGCTGTGGCGAAGAGCAAGGCCAGTTTCACCGGCAAGTACCTGGCGCCGCTGCTCAAGCGCGGCTGACCTGCTGAGCTGCCGACAGGCCGGGCTCAGTCGAGTCCGGCGGCCGGCAGCACACGCGTGCGCCGCGCCGTGCCGCCCTGCGGCAACTCTATCGCCACGCCGCCACCGCTGTCGGCACCGTGGCCGGTCAACGCGGTGATCACCACCTGGTGCGTGACCATCAGGTAGGGCCCGCCCCGCGGGTCGAGCCCGTCGATCAGGCGCGACAGCTGCTCGACCTGCGCGTCGCGGCGCCGCGCTTCCGCCCCGAAGAACGAATTGAGCAGCGGCTGCACCTGTACCGGTCCCAGGCCAATCAACCGCGCCGTGTCCTGGCAGCGGCACCACGCGCTGCTCCACACCTGCGTCGGCCGGAAGCCGGCCGCCCTCCAGGTCGTCCCCAGCCGCGCTGCCTGCTCGCGTCCGCGCGCATCGAGGTTACGCTGGGTGGCACAATCGGCCAGCCGGAAACCGGGCGGGTCGCCCACGCCCGGGGCGCTGGCATGGCGCAGCACCACCACGACATTCGGGCGCTGCAGTTCGCTCACCGCGATCTCGCCCTGTGATGCCGGAGCGACCTGCGCGGCAGCAAGCGCCGGCACGATGGCAAGCAGGGCAAGCAAGCGGCAAGAGGCAGGCATCGGCTGCTCCGGTGGTGAGCCAATCTCCTCCGGTATAGCAGGCGCCGGCTTGCTTTCGCCACCTCGCGCCCTACCATGAACCGGACGGCGACACGCATCGCACAGGAGCCCCGCATGGAACTCACGGTCGTACCGGTCAGCAAGCCGGAAGCCACCAACTTCATCTTTGGTCACTCGCATTTCATCAAGACCGTGGAAGACCTGCACGAGGCGCTGGTGGGCACGGTGCCAGGCATCCGCTTCGGGCTGGCGTTCTGCGAGGCCTCGGGCAAGCGGCTGGTGCGCTGGTCGGGCACCGATGAGCAACTGATCGACATGGCTTGCGAAAACGCGCGCGCCATCGGCGCGGGACACAGCTTCCTGATCTTCCTGGGCGACGGGTTCTTCCCGGTGAACGTGCTGGGCGCGGTGCGCGCGGTGCCGGAGGTGTGCCGGATCTACTGCGCGACGGCGAACCCGACTCAGGTGATCGTCGCGCAGACCGATGCCGGCCGCGGCGTGGTGGGCGTGATCGACGGCGCCTCGCCGCTGGGGATCGAGACCGAGGCGGATGTGGCGGAGCGCAAGGCGCTGCTGCGCAAGTTCGGCTACAAGCTGTAGCCGTGCCGCTCAATGCTGCGCCGCCTGTACCCGCGTGACGGGCGGCACATCGTCTACCTTCATCCGGCTGCGGTTCAGCACGCCGGCCTGCTCCAGCACCGGATAGGCCGTCGCGCAGAACAGCGAATTAAGCCGCTTCAGCTCGCTGATCACATCCAGGTGCAGCGAACTGGTCTCGACGCTTTCCGCCGTCTGCTCGGCCACGCGCTGCAGGTGGGTGTGGGCGTACTTGCGCTCAAGTTCGCGGAAATTGGCCTTCTCCGCCATCAGCGCCTGCGCACTCTTCAGGTCGCCGTTGAGGAACACCGACAAACCCAGCCGCAGGTTGGCCACCAGGCGCGCATGCATTTCGGCGATTTCCTCCATGCCCGCTTCGGAGAACATCAGGTTGTGCGCGATCTTCTTGTCCTTGGTATCGAGCAGGATGCGCTCGATGATGTCGCCGGCATGCTCCAGGTTGATGGTCAGCGAGATGATCTCGGTCCAGCGCTGGCCGTCGCGCTCGTCCAGCGCTTCCAGGCTGATGCGGGTCAGGTAGAGCTTGATCGCGGTGTAGAGGTCGTCGACCTCGTTGTCGATGCGGCAGGTGGCGGTGGCCAGCTTGACGTCATTGGTCCGCATCACGCGCAGCATGTTGTCGAGCATCTGCTCGACACGGTCGCCGATGCGCAGCACCTCGCGCGCGGCGTTGGCCAGCGCCAGCGTGGGCGTGGTCAGCGCGGCCGGGTCGAGATGGCGCGGCGTGACCTGGCTGTCGCCGGTATTGCGTCCGGGCAGCACCTTTTCGCACAGGCGCGCCAGCGGCGCCGTGGCGCCCAGCAGCAGCACCGCCAGAGCGACATTGAACAGCAGGTGGAAATTGACGATCAGCCGCTGCGGATCATGGTCGATCAGCGCCAGCAGCTCTTCGGCCTGGGTCAGCAGCGGCAGCGCCACCAGGCAACCCAGCAGGCGCGACAGCAGGTTGCCCAGCGTCACGCGCTTGCCCGGCTGATTGTTGCCCGAAGTGGTCAGCAGCGCCGAGATGCCCGAGCCCAGGTTGGCGCCCAGCACTAGCGCCAGCGCCACGTGGATCGACACCACGCCGGCCGAGGCCAGCGCGCCGCAGAACAGCACCACGGCCAGGCTGGAATAGCACAGGATGGTCAGGAACGCGCCCACCAGCATGTCCAGCCCCGAGTCGCCGGTCAGCGACGCAAACAGTACCTTGACGCCGGCGGCCTGCACCACCGGCCGCGTGGCGATCGAGATCAGCTCGAGCGCCAGCGTGATCAGGCCAAGGCCGATCAGCACGCGCCCGACGTGGCCGGGCTTGCTGCCCTTCCAGGTCAGGTGGCCGATCACGCCGACGAAGATCAGCAGCGGCGACAGCCACGACAGGTCGAGCGAAAACACCTGCACCATCAGCGCGGTGCCGACGTTGGCGCCGAGCATGATCGCCAGCGCCGGCGCCACGGCGATCAGGCCCTGGCCGACGAAGGAACTGACGATAACCGCGGTGGCGTTGCTGCTCTGGACCAGCCCGGTGACCCCGAGCCCGGCAAGGAAGGCGGTGAAGCGGTTGGAGACGCTGGTCGACAGCACGTGGCGCAGGTTGGCGCCGTAGACGCGCAGGATGCCGACCTTGACGATGTTGGTGCCCCATACAAGCAGGGCAACGCCCGAGAGCAGATGAAGAAGTACGCCCATTGTGCGCCTCAGTGTGACCGGTGCCGAATTACTGCCGGAGGCGGCCCTGCCCGGTCATCGTGTAGTTGTCAATGAGGCATTATGCGCCCGCCATGGGGCAGCGGCAACGGCACAGGGCAAGGGGTGGGGGCACCAGGCAACACATGCCGCGGCACGGCCGCGGCTGCGCTCAGGGCAGCGCGACCTTGATGCCCAGCCCGACGAAGATCGCCCCCGCGGCACGGTCGAGCCAGCGCCCCGTGGCCGGGCGGCGCCGCAGCCATGCCCCCAGCCAGCCCGCGCACAGGCCGAACAGCGAGAACACCACCGCGGTCTGCAGCATGAAGACCACGCCCAGCAGCAGGAACTGCAGCCCGGGATGCGCGGCATCGGCGCGCACGAACTGCGGCAGGAATACCAGGAAGAACAGCGTCACCTTGGGGTTCATGATGTTGCCGAGCACGCTCTGGCGAAACACGCGGCCCAGCGGCACCGCATCGACGTCGCCGCCCTGCGCCAGCCCGCCCCTGGCGCGCAGCGCCTGGATGCCGATCCAGATCAGGTAGGCGGCGCCGGCATACTTGATCAGCTGGAACGCCAGTGGCGAAGAGCGCAGCACCGCCGCCAGCCCGACCGCCGCGATCACGGTATGGAACAGGCAGCCGACCGAGAAACCCAGCGCCGCCACCAGCCCCGCGCGCCGTCCCTGCGCCATGCCGCGCGCGAGCACCTGCAGGTTGTCGGGGCCGGGCGCGACGGTGATCGCGACCGAGGTCAGCAGGAACAGCAGCAGGTCTGGCATTTGGTCTCCGTGTCGATCTCCGTATCGTTCTGTCGGTGAGCGTGGATCAGTGTCCGTCGAAGCGGCACACCGTGAACAGCGGCAGCCCGCCGTCCTGCAGCAGCTTCGAGCCGCCTAGCTCCGGCAAGTCGACGATGGCGGCACCCTCCACCACCGTGGCGCCCAGCCGCTCCAGCAGCTTGCGCCCCGCCATCATGGTGCCGCCGGTGGCGATCAGGTCGTCGACCAGCAGCACGCGGTCGCCGGCCTTGCAGGCATCGGCATGGATCTCGACGGTCGCGCTGCCGTACTCCAGCTCGTATTCCTCGGCCACCGTCTGGAACGGCAGCTTGCCCTTCTTGCGGATCGGCACGAAGCCCAGGTTCAGCTCGTACGCGACGATCGCGCCCAGGATAAAGCCGCGCGCATCGATGCCGGCGACGAGGTCGAGCTCGGCGTCCATGTAGCGGTGCACGAAGACGTCGATCAGCACGCGCAGCGTCTTGGGGTCCTGCAAGAGCGGCGTGATGTCGCGAAACATCACGCCCGGCATGGGCCAGTCCGGCACGGTCCGGATACGGTCGCGCAAATAGCCGGTGACGTCGCCGAGGTCAGGGGACTGGATGATGGAATCTGCCATAGGGTTCGGAAAAAACAGAAAGCGCGCCTCGCGCGCCGGTGAAACATGCCTGCAACGGCTGCGGTAACGGGTTACCACCCGCGCCGCCGGAGCGGCCAGCACAATGGCCCTGCCGGCTGCCGCCGGACACCCGTAACCATACAGGAGACCGCGATGGCGAAGAAGATACTGATGCTGGTCGGCGACTACGCCGAAGACTACGAGACCATGGTGCCGTTCCAGGCACTGCAGATGGTCGGCCACACCGTCCACGCCGTATGTCCCGACAAGAAGGCAGGTGCCGCCTGCGCCACGGCGATCCACGACTTCGAGGGCGACCAGACCTACACCGAGAAACGCGGCCACAACTTCACCCTCAACGCCAGCTTTGCCGAGATCGACCCGGCCGCGTACGACGCGCTGGTGATCCCCGGCGGCCGCGCGCCCGAATACCTGCGCCTGAACGCCCGCGTGCTGGAGATCGTGCGCCACTTCGCCCAGGCCGACAAGCCGATCGCCGCGGTCTGCCACGGCGCCCAGCTGCTGGCCGCCGCCGGCGTGCTGGAGGGCAAGGGTTGCTCGGCCTACCCGGCGTGCGCACCGGAAGTGAAGCTTGCCGGCGGCACGTACGTCGATATCCCGGTCGACCAGGCGCATACCGACGGCAAGCTGGTCACCGCGCCGGCCTGGCCGGCGCACCCGGCGTGGCTGGCGCAGTTCCTTGCGGTGCTGGGCACGCGGATCGTACATTAGAGCCTTCCGCCACGCGGCGCCGCGCCATCACGGAGCGGCGCGGCATGCACCCGCGCGCCGCTCGCGGCGCAGCACGGAGAGCTTAGATGTGTGAGATCTTTATCCGCGCCAACCCGGCCTCGTACCAGACCCAGGCGCGTTCGCTGCGGCTGCATGGCGTGGCCACCAGCATCCGCCTGGAGAGCCTGTTCTGGGAAGTGCTGGAAGAACTGGCCACGCGCGACGGCATGACCGTCAACCAGCTGATCACGCGCCTGCATGACGAACTGACCGCCCACCGCGGCAGCGAAGCGGTAGCAGGCAACTTCTCTTCCTTCCTGCGGGTGTGCTGCCTGCGCTACCTGAAACTGCAGGGCGCGGGGCGGATTCCGGCGGACCAGTCGGTGCCGATCCGTTCATTGGACGCGCGCTCAGTGCTGAACGACCTTCCGGAGTCCTGGGTGGAGGCGCGCCCACAGCAAGCGTTTTCCCACTGACTGGCGCCCGGCAAGGCAGTCAGCCGTTCAGGATCCGCATCTCGGCGGCTTCCAGCGCCTCCGGCTGGCCGCGCAGCACGACGATATCGCCCGGTTCCAGCACGGTCTCGGGCTCCGGATCGAAGGCGCGGATGCCGCGCCGGCGCACCGCGGTCACCTCCACGCCGATCCGCTCCAGCCCAAGCATGCCCAGGCGCCGCCCCACCGCGGTCGACTGCGGCCCCAGCGACACGGAATGCAGCCGCACCGAATCGCGCTCGACCATGTCTTCATCGTCGTCGCGGCCGTGGAAGTAGCCGCGCAGCAGGCTGTAGCGCGCGTCGCGCGCCTCCTGCACGCCGCGCAGCACATGCCGCATCGGCACGCCCAGCAGCACCAGCGCGTGCGAGGCCAGCATCAGGCTGCCCTCGATGATCTCGGGCACGACCTCGGTGGCGCCGGCCTTTTGCAGGACGTCCAGCTCCGAATCGTCGACGGTGCGCACGATCACCGGCAGCGCCGGCGCCAGCTCCTGCACGTGGTGCAGCACCTTGAGCGCTGACGGCGTGTTGGCGTAGGTGACGATCAGCGCCGCGGCGCGGTGGATGCCGGCGGCGATCAGCGCCTCACGCCGGCCGGCGTCGCCGTAGACCACGGTGTCGCCGGCGGCGGCGGCCTCGCGCACGCGGTCGGGGTCCAGATCGAGCGCGACATAAGTGATGCCCTCGCGCTCCAGCATGTGCGCCAGGTTCTGGCCGCTGCGGCCGAAGCCGCAGATGATGGCGTGTTTTTCCGTCTGCAGGCTCTGCGCGGCGATGCGGGTCATGTTCAGCGACTGCATCAGCCATTCGTTGGCGGCAAAGCGCAGCACGATGGCATCGCTGTACTGGATCAGGAACGGCGCGGCCAGCATCGACAGCAGCATCGAGGCCAGGATCACCTGGATCAGCACCGGGTCGACCAGGTTCAGGCCGTCGATCTGGTTCAGCAGTACGAAGCCGAATTCACCGGCCTGCGCCAGTCCCAGGCCGGTGCGGATCGCCACCCCCTGGCGCGAGCCGAATACCCGCGCCAGCACCGCGATCAGCACCAGCTTGAACAGGATCGGCCCCACCAGCAGCGCCAGCACCAGCCACAGGTGGTCCAGCACCACGCGGATATTGAGCAGCATGCCGATGGTGACGAAGAACAGCCCCAGCAGCACGTCGCGGAACGGCTTGATGTCTTCTTCCACCTGGTGCCGGTACGGCGTCTCGGAAATCAGCATGCCGGCCATGAACGCGCCCAGCGCCATCGACAGGCCCAGCCGCTCGGTCAGCGCCGCCATGCCCAGCGTCACCAGCAGCAGGTTCAGCATGAACAGTTCCTGCGAACGGCGCGCCGCCACGATGTGGAACCAGCGGCTCATCAGGCGCTGGCCGAGGAAGAAGATCGCACCCAGCGCCACCACGATCTTGACCGTGGCCAGTCCCAGCGCCATCACCAGGTCGCCCGGGTCGCGCGACAGTGCCGGGATCAGGATCAGCAGCGGCACCACCGCCAGATCCTGGAACAGCAGGATGCTGATGATGTTGCGGCCGTGCTCGCTCTCCAGTTCCATGCGCTCGGACAGCATCTTGGAGACGATCGCCGTGGACGACATCGCCAGCGCCCCGCCCAGCGCCACCGAGGCCTGCCACGTCAGCGGGAACAGCCAGTTGAAGGCCCAGCTGGCGGGCACCACCGCCAGCATCGACAGCACCACCTGCGAGCCGCCCAGCCCGAACACCAGGCGCTTCATCGACCGCAGCTTGCCCAGGCTGAACTCCAGCCCGATCGAGAACATCAGGAACACCACGCCGAACTCGGCCAGGTACTTGGTCTGCGCGGTGTCGCTGGCCAGCCCCAGCGCATGCGGGCCGATCAGGATGCCAACGGCCAGGTAGCCAAGCATCGGCGGCAGCTGCAGCATGCGGAAAGCGACCACGCCGAAAACGGCAGCGGCCAGCAGCACCAGGGTCAGTTCCAGCGGTGAGTGCATCAGGATGGTCGGGTAACCGGCCAGGTGCGCGTCCGACCCGGCACGGGCACCCTGCCGGGAAACGTGGCAAGCGCGGTGAATGCGGCAGGCGCCCGGGCGCTTGGAGGCAGCCCCGGACGCCAGCGCATTCGTTGGTATACTTCGACGCCATGATAGCCAATTTCGATGCGGATCGAGCACTCCGGCTCGCCCGCGATACCCTCCAGACCGAAGCCGATGCGGTATCCGCACTTTCGGGCCGACTGACCGATGACTTTGCCCGCGCCGTGCAGATGATCCTGCAATGCAACGGGCGCGTGGTGGTCTCCGGCATCGGCAAGTCCGGCCATATCGGGCGCAAGGTAGCGGCCACGCTGGCCTCCACCGGCACCCCGGCGTTCTTCGTGCATCCGGCCGAGGCCAGCCACGGCGACCTGGGCATGGTCACACGCGATGACGTGCTGATCGCCTTCTCCAATTCCGGCGAGACCGGCGAGCTGCTGTCGATCATCCCGATCGTCAAGCGCATCGGTGCGCGGCTGATCTCGGTCACCGGCAATCCTGAATCGAACCTGGCCAAGCTGGCTGACGCGCATCTGGACGCGGGCGTGGAAAAGGAAGCCTGCCCGCTGAACCTGGCGCCAACGGCAAGCACCACCGCCGCGCTGGCGCTGGGCGACGCGCTGGCCGTAGCGGTGCTGGACGCGCGCGGCTTCGGCGAGGAAGACTTCGCCCGCTCGCACCCGGGCGGCGCGCTCGGCCGCAAGCTGCTCACCCACGTGCGCGACGTGATGCGCACCGGCAATGCGGTCCCCAGTGTCCGCGAGAACACCCCGCTGGCCCAGGCGCTGATGGAAATCACGCGCAAGGGCATGGCCATGACCGCGGTGGTCGATCCCGACGGCCATGCCATCGGCGTCTTCACCGACGGCGACCTGCGCCGCCTGCTGGAAACCCCGCGCGACTGGAAGACCGTTCCCATCGGCGAGGTCATGCACCGCAACCCGCACGTGGTCAACCAGAACCAGCTCGCCGTCGAGGCGGTGCAGGTCATGGAAGCCAACCGCATCAACCAGTTGCTGGTGGTCGACGACGACGACCGCCTGGCCGGCGCGCTGCATATCCACGACCTGACCCGCGCCAAGGTCATCTGAACGGGGCGCGGGCAAGCACACCATGCAGGCACTCATCGCCTCCCTCAGCGGCATCGTCATGCGGCTGCTGCCGCTGCTGCTGATGGCCATCGTCGCCGGCAGCACCTTCTGGCTGGTGCAGATCAACTCGCCCAAGGAAAGCCAGGACACGCAGGCGGCCAAGAAGCACGAGCCGGACTATTTCATGGACCGCTTCTCGGCCACGGAACTGGCGCAGGACGGCAGCACCAAGATCCGCTTCACCGGCGAGCGCATGGTCCACTTCGAGGACGACCAGACCTACGAGGTCACGCGCCCCGCGCTGCGCGCCTATGAACCGGACCGGCCGCCGGTGACGGCACGCGCCGACCTGGGCCGCATGAATGCGGAAGGCTCGGTGATCGACCTGTACGGCAACGGCCATGTGCTGCGCCAGCAGGGCGCCGACCCGTCCAAGGATCCGCAGCTGAGCGCCGCGTCGAGCTATTTCCAGTTGCTGGTCAACGACGACATCGTCAAGACCGACAAGCCGGTGAAGCTGATGCGCGGCCCGTCGGTGATGACCGCGAACGGGCTGATCTTCAACAACGTCACCCGCGAAGTACAATTGCTCGGCAACGTACGCGGCACCATCGTCACCGGGCCGTCCCCGGGCCGTACGCCGGGGCCCTGACCTGGCTGGCGCGGCCGCCCGGCCGCCCGCCCGGACAACGGCCATGCCGCAGCGCGCCCTGCCCGCCCCGCACGACCCGCACGACCCGCATCTGCATAATCCGCACCACCACGCCCTCTAGCTACTGCTGCCAACATGACTGCTTCCCTGACGACTTCGTCCCGTCGACACGCCGCCCCGGCCCTGCTCGCCACGGCCATGGCCTTCGGCCTGCTGCTGGCCCAGCCCGCGCTGGCCGAGCGCGCGGACCGCGACAAGCCGATGGTGCTGGAGGCCGACAATGCCAGCTACGACGACGTCAAGCAGATCTATACGCTGACCGGCAACGTGGTGCTGACCAAGGGCACCATGATCCTGAAATCGGATGCGGCCGAACTGCGCACCGATCCCGAGGGCTACCAGTTCGCGGTGGCCACGTCCAAGCCGGGCAAGCAAGCCTATATCCGGCAGAAGCGCGAAGGCGTCGACGAGTACATCGACGGCTGGGGCGACCGCATCGAATACGACGGCAAGCAGGAGCTGTCCAAGCTGATCGGCCACGCGCGCATGGCGCGCCTGCAGGGCGCCAAGATGCTCGACGAGATCCGCGGCGCGGTGCTGACCTACGACAGCCGCAAGGAGTTCTACACGGCTGCCGGCGGCGGCGACAACACCTCGGCCGCCAATCCGTCGGGCCGCGTGCGCGCGGTGCTGTCGCCTCGGCAGGACCCGAATGCGCAGGGTTCGGGCAGCGGCTCGCCGCTGGACCTGAAGCCGGCGCCCGCGCCCGCCAACAAACCCTGACGCCGGGCGGGGACCGCTTCCTCGCCTGAAACGCTGAACGCCAGACTGTGCCAATGACCGATACCGCCACCATCGCCGAAAAGCCTTCCGCCCAAGCCACGGCCGTCCTCGAAGGCGGCAGCACGCTGGTCGTGCGCCACCTGAAGAAGCACTACGGCTCGCGCACCGTGGTCAAAGATGTGTCGCTGGACGTGAAGAGCGGCGAAGTGGTCGGCCTGCTCGGCCCCAACGGCGCGGGCAAGACCACCTCCTTCTACATGATCGTGGGGCTGGTGAACCTGGACGAGGGCGATATCGTGCTCGACGGCGACCACATCAGCAGCCTGCCGATCCACGAGCGCGCGCGCATGGGCCTGTCCTACCTGCCGCAGGAAGCGTCGGTCTTCCGCAAGCTCAACGTCGAGGAAAACATCCGCGCCGTGCTGGAGCTGCAGGTGGAAAACGGCAAGCCGCTGGCCAAGGCCGAGATCGAGCGCAGGCTCGACGCGCTGCTCGACGACCTGCAGATTGCTCACTTGCGCAACAACCCGGCGCTGTCGCTGTCCGGCGGCGAACGCCGCCGCGTGGAAATCGCGCGCGCGCTGGCATCGTCGCCGCGCTTCATCCTGCTGGATGAACCGTTCGCCGGCGTGGACCCGATCGCAGTGGGCGAGATCCAGCGCATCGTCAGCTTCCTGAAGGCGCGCAACATCGGCGTGCTGATCACCGACCACAACGTGCGCGAAACGCTTGGCATCTGCGACCACGCGTACATCATCAGCGAAGGCACCGTGCTGGCCGCCGGGCGGCCCGAAGAGATCATCGCCAACGAATCGGTGCGGCGCGTCTACCTCGGCGAGAACTTCCGCATGTGATGTACTGGCCTGTCCACAGCGGCAGGCCATTGATTCTCCCTGCTTTCGGCCCCATGATCTGGGTGTGGGCCAGCCCACTGCCGGCGTCGATCGAGCCGCGACATTGATAGCAATTTCCGTTCCAACAACGGAAAGATGCGCATAAAATAGGTCGCATGAAACCGTCGCTACAGCTCCGCCTCTCCCAGCACCTGGCACTGACACCGCAACTGCAGCAGTCGATCAGGCTGTTGCAGCTTTCGACGCTGGAACTGCAGCAGGAAGTCGAACAGGCGCTCACGGAAAACCCCCTTCTCGAACGCGAGAACGACTGGATCGAAAGCCCGCTGCGCGTGGCCGCCGATGGTTCGGTCAATGTTCAGAGCGCGCCGGCGCCGGCACCTTCCGAGCCGCAAGGCAATGGCGAGGCGCGCACCGATGGCGCGGGCGACGACGACAGCTACGGCGACAGCAACAGTGGCGAAGACTATGGCGGCGACTGGAGCCTGGACGACTTCGCGCGCCGCCCGCAAGGCGACGAAGACGAGAAGACGCCGATGCAGCTGCGCGAGGCCGAGCCCACGCTGCGCGAATACCTGATGGAACAGCTCACGCCGCTGAAGATCTCGGTGCGCGACAAGGGCCTGGCCATCTTCCTGATCGAATCGCTCGACGACGACGGCTACCTCAGCGCGACACTCGAAGAAATCTGCGCCGAACTGCCGGAAGAGCTCGAATTCGAGATCGACGAAGTGCAGGCGATGCTGACGCTGCTGCAAAGCTTCGACCCGCCGGGCGTGGGCGCGCGCAATGCAGCCGAGTGCCTGGGCCTGCAATTGCGCCGGCTGCAGCACCCGCAGCGCGAACTGGCGCTGAACATCGTGCACAACCACCTCGAGCTGCTGGCGGTGCGCGACTACACGCGCCTGAAAAAAGCCCTGCAGGTAGACGAGCCTGCACTCAAGGCCGCGCACGAGCTGATCCGCTCGCTGGCACCCTATCCGGGCCAGGCTTACAGCCGACCCGAGGCCGACTTCGTCGTGCCCGATGTGTTCGTGCGCAAGAGCGGCAGCGGCTGGATCGCGCAGCTCAATCCCGATGTGATGCCGAGGCTGCGCATCAACGACATGTACGCGCAGATCCTGCGCGGCGCGAAGGGCGAGTCGGGTACCGCGGGCCTGCAGCAGAAACTGCAGGAAGCGCGCTGGCTGATCAAGAATATCCAGCAAAGGTTCGACACGATCCTGCGTGTCTCGCAGGCCATTGTCGAGCGTCAAAAGAACTTTTTCACGCACGGCGAAATCGCCATGCGCCCCTTGGTTTTGCGGGAGATTGCCGATACACTGGGATTACACGAGTCAACCATCTCCCGGGTGACGACCAATAAATACATGGCAACGCCGATGGGTACTTTCGAACTGAAGTACTTCTTCGGCAGCCACGTGTCCACCGAAACCGGTGGCGCGGCTTCATCAACGGCCATCCGCGCCTTGATCAAGCAACTGATAGGAGCCGAAGACCCGAGGAATCCCCTTTCCGACAGTCGCATCGCCGAACTGCTGGGTGAGCAAGGCTTCGTTGTCGCACGCCGCACCGTTGCCAAATATCGCGAAGCCCTGAAGATCCCCGCAGTGAATCTCCGCAAGTCTTTGTAGCCGAGCCCACCGCCTGCCTGGTGAGGCTCTTTCAGAAGGAGAAGCGCTATGAACTTCAAGATCAGTGGACACCACCTTGACATCACGCCGCCGTTGCGTGAGTACGTGGAAACGAAGCTGGAGCGAATCGTCAGGCATTTCGATCAGGTCATTGGCGTTAGCGTGCTGCTCTCTGTCGACAATCACAAGGAAAAGGACAGGCGGCAATATGCGGAAATCAATCTACATCTCAGGGGCAAGGACATCTTCGTTGAAGCGCATCATGAAGACCTGTATGCAGCGATCGACGCACTAGTCGACAAGCTGGACCGTCAGGTACTGCGCTACAAGGACCGCGTGCAAGGCCACGACCGCGAAGCGGTCAAGTACCAGATGGCCGCAGCGCAGATGCAGCAATGAGCGTGCCCGGGGGCCCTGCAGAGGGCTGCTGAATCAAGACTGAACAGGCAAGCCGCGCATAGCGCGGCTTTTTTGCGCCTGCGGCGCTGTGCGCTGTGGCGCCTGCGCAAAGGCGTGTCACCCGTTTGAGACGGAGTGTTCGCAACGGCCGCGGCAGGGTGTATGCTGCGCCATACATGCAGAGCCGCATCCTGCCCGCGCCCGCTTACGGTGCGGACGCCCACCGCGCGGCGCTGCGCTGCACAATCACGGGGAGGCCGCTGCTCTATAATGGCCGGACGCCTCGGCGTTGCCGGCGACCGGCAGCCTCTGAGCCATACTGCCCGGCGGAACGGCGGATCCGCCCGCTAACTGAAATCCTGCGCATCGCCCATGAATCGTTTGGCCAAATTGCTGCCACCCGGCAACATTACCCTCGACGTCAGCGTCACAAGCAAGAAGCGTGTGTTCGAGCAGGCCGGGCTCCTCTTCGAGAACAACCATGGCGTGGCGCGCGCTACTGTGACCGACAACCTGTTCGCGCGCGAGTCGCTGGGCTCCACCGGCCTTGGCGCAGGCGTGGCGATCCCGCACGGCCGGATCAAGGGCCTGAAGCAGCCGCTGGCCGCCTTCATGCGCCTGGCCGAGCCGATCCCGTTCGAATCGCCCGACGGCAAGCCGGTGTCGCTGCTGATTTTCCTGCTGGTGCCGGAACAGGCCACGCAGCAGCACCTGGAAATCCTGTCCGAGATCGCGCAGTTGCTGTCCGATCGCGACATGCGCGAAGGGCTGGCGACCTTGCCCACTTCCGAAGCCGTGCACCAGCTGCTGACCGAATGGCATCCCTGATTCACCGATTGACCTGAACGGGCCGGCACAGACCGGACAGGCGCAGCGCCTGGCACACCGCCCCACACGTCATACCCGCATGGAACTCACCGGCGTCACCTCCCAGTCCATCTTCGACGACAACGCAGCCGACCTCAAACTCTCTTGGGTGGCCGGTCTGGAAGGTGCGGACCGCGCCTTCGACGTGGAATTCGCCCGCGAAGCCACCTCCGCCGCAGACTTGGTGGGCCACCTGAACCTGATCCACCCCAACCGCATCCAGGTGCTTGGCAAGCCTGAGATCACCTACTACCAGCGGCTGGACGACGATATCCGCAAGCGCCAGATGGGCGAGCTGATCTTGCTGGAACCGCCTTTCCTGGTGGTGGCCGACGGCATGGAGCCGCCGCCGGACCTGGAGCTGCGCTGCACACGCTCTTCCACGCCGCTGTTCACCACGCCGGTGTCGTCGGCAGCGGTGATCGACCACCTGCGCCTGTACCTGTCGCGCATCTCAGCGCCGCGCGTGACCATGCACGGGGTGTTCCTCGACATCCTCGGCATGGGCGTGCTGATCATGGGTGAATCGGGGCTGGGCAAGAGCGAACTGGGCCTGGAACTGATCTCGCGCGGGCACGGGCTGGTGGCTGACGATGCGGTTGACTTCGTACGCCTGGGGCCGGACTTTATCGAGGGCCGCTGCCCGCCGTTGCTGCAGAACCTGCTAGAAGTGCGCGGCCTGGGCCTGCTCGACATCAAGACCATCTTCGGCGAGACCGCGGTACGCCGGAAGATGAAGATCAAGCTGGTGGTGCAGCTGGTGCGCCGCAACGACGGCGAGTTCGAGCGCCTGCCGCTCGATTCGCAATACCTCGACGTGCTGGGCTTGCCGATCCACATGGTCAAGATCCAGGTGGCGGCCGGCCGCAACCTCGCCGTGCTGGTCGAGGCCGCCGTGCGCAACACCATCCTGCGCCTGCGCGGCATCGACACGCTGCGCGACTTCATGGACCGCCAGCGCGCCGCGATGCAGGCCGATGCGGTCTCGCGCGGCCAGGGCCGCCTGCTCTGACCGGGGCCGGACACGCGTTTTCAATTGCTTACAACGGCGGCCTCCCCCGCCGTCAACGCCGACATCCATAGTGCCGTTTTGTGCTGTAATGGGCATCGAGCCCATTACAAGGCCGCCGCCAGCCCCTGACACCGTGCGGCCGTGATGTTTTCCACACCAAGGAGAGCAAGCATGAAGAAACTGATCGCGATGTGCGCGCTGGTCACCCCGCTGCTGGCATCCGTGGCCTTCGCCCAGTCGGCGTCGGCACCGGCGGCCCCGGCAAAGGACGCCGCCAAGGCGCCCACCGCGCAGCAGGAAAAGATGAAGACCTGCAATGCGCAGGCCGGCGACAAGAAGGGCGACGAGCGCAAGGCATTCATGAAGCAGTGCCTGTCGGCCAAGCCGGACGCGGTGCCCAAGACCCAGCAGGAAAAAATGGCGGCCTGCAGCAAGGAAGGCAAGGGCAAGAAGGGCGACGAATACAAGGCGTACATGAAGGAGTGCCTGTCGAAGTCGGCCTGAGGCAGGCCCTCTTCCGAGCAAGCAACGATGGCGAACCGCGAGGTTCGCCATCGTTGTTTCCGGGCCCGCGGTCATCCCGCTGTCATGACGCGGCCATCACGTGATGCTATGCTTCAGTTGCTATGCGCATCATCCTTATCACCGGCATTTCCGGTTCCGGCAAGTCCGTCGCATTGAATGTCCTCGAAGATGCGGGGTACTACTGCGTGGACAACCTGCCGGCGCAGTTCATCCCGGAACTGGTCCGCTACCTGTCCAGCCAGGGCTATACGCACCTGGGCGTTGCCACCGACATCCGCAGCCGCGAGTCGCTCGACCAGTTGCCCGATACCGTGCGTACGCTCGCCGGCGAGCACCAGGTCGAGGTGCTGTTCCTGACGGCCAGCACGGACGCTCTGGTGCAGCGCTACTCCGAGACGCGCAGGCGCCATCCGCTGTCGATCCGCACCGACGGGGGCGTGGTGAGCCCCGGCGGCGAGCCCGCCTTCAACGACACCGCGCTCATGGAAGCGATCGAAATGGAGCGCGAGCTGCTGAGCCCGCTGGCCGAGGCCGCGCACCGCATCGATACCAGCAATGTGCGCACCAATACGCTGCGCAGCTGGATCAAGGAGCTGATCCGCAACGACAGCGAGCGCCTCACGCTGCTGTTCGAGTCCTTCGGCTTCAAGCATGGCGTGCCCAGCGACGCCGACATGGTGTTCGACGTGCGCTCGCTGCCCAATCCCTATTACGACGTGGCCCTGCGCCCGCTGACCGGGCGCGACACGCCGGTGATCGATTTCCTGCAGGCGCAGCCGATGGTGCTGGCGATGGCCGAGGATATCCGCGCCTATGTGGAAAAGTGGCTGCCGAGTTTCATCGCCGACAACCGCAGCTACCTGACGGTCGCCATCGGCTGTACCGGCGGCCAGCATCGCTCGGTCTATATTGCTGAAAGGCTTGCCAACTATTTCCGCGCGCATGGTAATGTGCTGGTGAGACACCGAGAGCTCGCGCCGGCGGGCTGACGCCAAGCGTGCATGCCTGCGGGCATCGGCGGCGCGGCGTATGGTCCGGCGGCGCGCCGTTGCTGCATTCTGGCATCCCACTGCATCCCTTATGCACGCTGGCACCGCATGTCTTCCACCGACCTTTACCGCCCCACCACGTCCGCCGGGTCCGACCCCGAGCCGCAGACGCTAGACAACCTCCCACTATTCCCGCTGCACACCGTGCTCTTTCCCGGTGGCCGGCTGCCGTTGCGCGTATTCGAGGCGCGCTATGTCGACATGGTGCGCAATTGCCTGCGCGACGGCACGCCGTTCGGCGCCTGCCTGATCGAGAGCGGCGACGAAGTGGCGCGGCCCGGCAAGGCCACCGTGCCGGAAACGGTCGGCTGCCTGGCCGAAATCGTCGACTGCAACATGGAGCAGCTCGGCGTGCTGCTGATCCGTGCGCGCGGGCGCGAGCGCTTCCAGATCATCAGCCACGAGACCCGCGACGACGGCCTGCTGGTGGCGCGTGCCAAAGTACTGCCCGCCGATATCATCGACTGCAAGCTCGAATTGCTGGGCGAATGCCTGGACGCGCTGCGCCGGATCGTGACGCGGCTGCATGCGGAGCAGCCCGACCGGATGCCGTTCGACGAGCCTTATCTGTGGGACGATCCCAGCTGGGTCGCCAACCGGCTGTGCGAACTGCTGCCGGTGCCGCTGAAAGCCAAGCAGATGCTGATGGCGCTGCCCGATGCGGGCATGCGCATCGAGATCGTGCACCGCTACATGCGGCAGAACCACATCGTCTGAGCGGCGCCAGGGCCGCCTTCAGAACAGGCCGCCGCGGGCCTGGTCCTCCAGCAGCCTGCGCACCGGCGCGGGCGTGCCCAGCGCATCGAGATCGTCGAGCGAAAGCCAGCGTTGTGTGGCTTCGGTGGCGCGGTCCTGCACCATCGGGTCGCCTGCGCCCACATCGACGCGAATCGCGCGGATCAACAGGCGGAAGTGCGTGAAAACATGGGTCAGTTCGCCCGCTATCGCGGCGCGCACGGGTGCTCCGTAGGCGCGGGCGTAGTCGAACGCGGCGGCTTCGGCCGCTTCCGCATCGAAGGGCAAGGTTTCGACCGGCATCTCCGGCAGGCTCCACAAGCCGCCCCAGATGCCGCTGCCGGGGCGCAGCCGCAGTAACACTTCACGCTCGCGCCGCACCATCAGCATTACCGTGCTGCGCTCGGGGATCGCAGCGCGCGGCTTGGGTGTGGGCAGCACGCCGGTCAGCCCGTCGCGGCGTGCCACGCAGTCTGCGGACAGCGGGCACGCGCCGGCATCGGCCAGGCACGCCGGCTTGCCGCGCGAGCAGACCGTCGCGCCGAGATCCATCAGCCCTTGCGTATAGGCGACCATGTCTTCGGCCTGGCGCGGGCCCGCTGCGGGCAGCGCGATCCCGGCCAGCTGCCACATGCGCGTTTCCACCGCGCGCTCGCCCGGATGGCCATGGATGCCGAAGCAGCGCGCAAACACACGCTTGACGTTGCCGTCGAGAATCGGCGAGCGCACGCCGGCGCTGAAGGCGGCGATCGCCGCCGCGGTCGAACGGCCGATGCCGGGCAGCGTCGCCAATACCGTGGGATCGGTCGGGAAAACGCCGCCGTGCTCGCTGACCACCTGCATGGCGCAGCGATGCAGGTTGCGCGCGCGCGAGTAGTAGCCGAGGCCGGCCCAAAGCGCCATCACCTGGTCCGCGGGCGCGGCGGCCAGTGCCTGCACCGTCGGCAATGTGGCGACAAAGCGCTGGAAATACTCGATCACCGCGCTGACCTGGGTCTGCTGCAGCATGATTTCCGACAGCCAGATGCGGTAGGCATCGCGCGTGTTCTGCCAAGGCAGGTCGTGCCGGCCATGGACGCGCTGCCAGTTGACGACCCGTGCGCCGAAATCGGGGGGCACGTGGATGTCGGCGGGGATGGCTGCGGTGGCGCGGGAGGCAGACTTGCGGGGCATGGGGTACGGCTTGTGGTGTGGGGACTGGTGGTGGCTACGGACGTTTCGTCACCGCTTGGAGTGCTCACTCTCCCGCTTGCGGGAGAGGGGAGCAAACCAGCAGCGTGCGAACGTTGCCAGCAAAAAAAGCGCCGCTATGCGCGGCGCTACATGATATACCGGCCCGTAAAAACGCTTCCCCTCACGCCACCGCCAGGCTCGCTTGCTCCGCCCCGGTCGCCGGACGCAGCAACCGCTGCGCAAACCCCTCGATCTTCCCGCTGCGCTCATCCAGCCCGTTCAGCACTTCCTCGAGCTGTGCAATACGGCTTTCCAGCGTATCGGTCGCTTCATGGATGCGCTCGATCGAATCGACGCGCCGGCGCAGCTGCTTCTGGTGCTCGCGCACCTGCGCTTCCAGCGGCGTCATCACCGACTTGAGCCACACCTCGATATCGCGGTTCAGGTCGCGGAAGTTCTCCAGGACGCGGCTGGCCATGGTGCTGAATGCGTTCTGCACCAGCTGCGGCCGCGAGCGCGTCAGCATGCTGACCGTGCCGAAGTGCGCATGCACCAGCCGCAGCGTCTCCTGCAGTTCGGCCACATAGCGCTCGGCGGTGAACTGCATCGGCGCGGGCAGCGTGAAGCCGTGCTCGGCATTGAAGCGCCGGTACATGCTTTCGATCAGCTGGTGCAGCTGGCCGATCTTGTTGTCGGCATCGGCCACCAGCGCGGTCAGCTGGGCGAACAGCGCATCCATGTCCTCGCGCAGGCCGCGGGAAAAGAAGCGTTCCTTCATCTGCTCGCGCGCGGCCCGCATGGTCCGGCGCACGTCGCGCAGCTGCAGGCTCTTGATGATGTCGGCGCTGTGGCGGCCGAACACCAGCCGCAGCGCCTGGAACTTGCTGATGCTCTGCTCGAACTCTTCCTTCTCGGCCTGCACGCGCATCAGCATGTGCTTGACCATCGCGTGGTTCTTGCCACGCAGCCCGCGCAGCTCGAACAGTTGCTCGACGATATCGCGGCGGCGGCTCTGCAGCAGCTGCTGCGCGGCCCGCGCCATGTCCTGCGCCTGGCGGTGGACCTGGTCCGAGACGATGTCGCGCCGCCGCGGGATCAGCTGGTCGGAGAGCACGTGCTCGAACTCCGGCAAGCCGCTGCGCCCCAGCAGCGCGTCGTCGTGCGTGACCTTGGCCACCAGGCCCTTCTGCGCCGACACCGGATAGACACGCGCCTGCTCGATGCCCAGCACCTGCGCCGTGCTTGAGACCTGCCGCCCGATCTCGCCCGCGATCTCGGACGGCTGGCGCAGCGGGTCCCACAGCCCGTCGATCTTGTTGAGCACGGCCAGGCAGCCGCGCCGATGGCCGGCGTCCACGTGGGTGCGCCACAGCTCAAGGTCGCTCTTGGTCACGCCGGCATCGGCAGCCAGCACGAACACCACCACGTGCGCGTCGGGGATCAGGCGCAGCGTCAGTTCGGGCTCGGTGCCGATCGCGTTCAGCCCCGGCGTGTCGAGGATGACCAGCCCCTGGCGCAGCAGCGGGTGCGGGAAATTGATCACCGCATGGCGCCAGCGCGAGATCTCGACCATGCCCTCGGCATCGACCGCATAAGCGGCATCGGGGTCGCTCTCATGGTAGAGGCCCAGCGCCTCGGCTTGCTGGGGCGGCACGCGCACGGTCTGGACCACGTGCTGGAAGGCTTCGAGCATGCCCTCGGGCGAGGACGGGTCCAGCGGCACCGTATGCCAGTGTGCCGAGGGGCCGGCCTCGAGAAAATCCGCGGTCGAGGCGTCCTGAAGCCGGGTTTCGATCGGCAGCAACCGGATGCATGGGGGCTCGGCCTCGTCGTAGCGCAGCTCGGTCGGGCACATCGTGGTGCGGCCCGCCGACGACGGCAGGATGCGGCGCCCGTAGTCGGCAAAGAAGATCGCATTGATCAGCTCGCTCTTGCCGCGCGAGAACTCCGCAATGAAGGCGACCTTGAGCCGGTCGCTGCGCAGCACGTTCTGGATGCGCTGCACGCGGTCGTCGGCCTGCGCGTCGTACAGGTCGTGCTGCTGCAGCCACGACTGGAATTCCGCCAGGGACTGGAGGACCCCCGTTCTCCATGCGCCGTATTGTTCGAATTGGTGGGCGAGCGTTGTCATGAGCTGTTCGGCTGACTCGGTTTTTGCATCGGGGCCGCCGCCGGCGGAGGCGTGCCCGTGTTCCCGCACTGCCGGCCCGCTGCGGTCATCGGGCGAGCCAATCTGTTCCATTTTTGTAACTTTTTATGACTGCGCACACGATACAGGTTTCCACGGCGGTTTTGTGGAATTCGCGTCCCTTGCGGAGGGCATGCAAGCAGAGTGTTGCGCCAAGCCATCGACTGCCGCCGCCGGCGCGCATTGTGCGCCACACCGCGCATCTCAATGGCGGTCGCCGCTCAGTGCTGGCAGTTGGGGCAGTAGAAGGTGGAGCGCTGGCCTTGCACGATCTGCCGCACCGGCGTGGCGCAGACGCGGCAAGGCTGGCCGGCCCGGTCGTAGACAAAACAATCGAGCTGGAAGTAGCCGCTGGCGCCGTCGCTGCCGACGAAATCGCGCAGCGTGCTGCCGCCGCGCTCGATCGCCTGCGCCAGGGTCTCGCGCACCGCCTGTGCCAGCCGGTCGCAACGCGCGCGGCTGAGGCGGCCGGCCGGCGTGGTCGGCCGGATGCCGGCGCGGAACAGGCTTTCCGACGCGTAAATATTGCCGACCCCGACCACGATGCCGCCGGCCAGCAGGACCGTCTTGATGGCAGCACTGCGGCCGCGCGTGTGGCGGTGCAGCCAGGCTCCGTCGAAGGCAGCATCGAAGGGCTCGATGCCAAGCGTGCGCAGCAGCGGGTGGGATGGCAGTTCGTGCTCGGGAAGCGTGGTCCACAATACCGCGCCGAAGCGGCGCGGATCACGGAAGCGCAGCACCACCGGACCCTCGGCGCCCTCGGCACCAGCGGCCAGCACCATGTCGAGGTGGTCGTGGGCGCCTGGCGGCGGCGCCTGCGGCAACACTCTCAGCGTGCCGGTCATGCCGAGATGCACCAGCAGCCAGCCGGCCGGTTCGGCGGCATTGTCGCTGACACATTCGAGCAGCAGGTACTTGCCGCGGCGTTCGATCCGGCGCACCACACGCTGCGCCAGGCGGGTTTCGAGGCCCGGCTCGACCGGCCAGCGCAGCCCGCGGTGGCGCACCGTCACCGCTTCAATGCGCCGCCCCACCACGTGCGGCAGCAAGCCGCGCCGGGTCACTTCGACCTCGGGCAATTCAGGCAATCGAACCTCTCCGTTGGTTACCGCTCCAAACTCCTGCCGGCCTTGCTGGCCACAGGCCAGCGCGCCAAGCAGCGCATTGTAGCGGCAGGCTACAATGCCTTTATCCATTCCTTCGCCAGCGCGCGCCGGAGCACTAGATACATGTCGGACCTGAAGTTGGACCTGACGCCGGACCTGATGCCGGACGCCACATTGCAAGCCTCCATGTGCGGCATCCCCGTGCACGAGGGCGCATTTACGCGCACGGCAGGCGTCGCGGGAGCCTTTGCCAGAACCCGCCGCCACGCACGTGCGCTGGGCGCCGCGGCACTGCTCGCCTTGGCTGGCGCCGCGCATGCGGCACCTCCGGCCGGCGACGTGCCGCTGCCGCAGCTTGCGCCGATGCAGATCGCAGCCTCCGACGACGCGCGCCCCGCCGCCAGCACCGGCAAGTCGGCACGCAGCCAGCTGCCGTCGCTGGAGCTGACCGACGACATCGTCTATATGGTGCTGGCGGCCGAGATTTCCATGCAGCGCGGCCTGGTCGGGCCGGCCTACCGCACCTACCTGGAACTGGCGCGGCAGACGCGCGACCCCCGCTTCGCGCAGCGCGCCACCGAGATCGCCTTTAACGCGCGCATCCCGCAGCAGGCGCTGGACGCGGCGCGGCTGTGGCGCGAAATCTCGCCCAATTCGCCCGCGGCCGCGCAGGTCCTGTCGACACTGCTGGTGCTGAACGGACGTTGGGACGATGCCCGCCCGCTGCTGCAGCAGCAGCTGGCCGCCGTACCCGCCAGCCAGCGCGGCGACGCCATCCTGCAGATGCAGCAGCAACTGTCGCGCACCAGCGATCCCGCCGGCGCAGCCTCGCTGCTGCAGGAACTGACGCGCAACGATACCAAGCTGCCGGAAACCTACCTGGCGCTGGCGCGCGCGCGCGAAATCGCCGACGACGTGCCGGGCGCGATCACCGCGCTCGACCAGGCGCTGAAGCTGCGCCCGGGCTATGAGCCTGCCGCGCTGATGGCTGCCGAGCTGCGCGCCGAAAAGGAGCCCGACGAAGCCGTCGCCATCCTCAAGCGCTTCCTCGACAAGTCGCCCGAATCGGTCAACGGCCATATCACGCTGGCACGCCTGTACCTGCTGCGCAATGACATGCAGGCGGCCCGGCAAGAGTTCGAGACCTTGCGCAAGGTGGCGCCCGCCGATCCGCGCGTGCCACTGGCGCTCGGACTGACCAGCCTGCAGGCCAAGAACTACAGCGAAGCCGAGCAATACCTGCAGGAGTACCTGCAGCTGGTCGAGAAGCAACCCACGGCAAATCCAGACATCGCCTACCAGTACCTGGCGCAGATTGCCGAGGAACGTAAGGACTACGCCGGGGCGATCCGGTGGCTGGACCGCATCGAGGACATCCGCCTGGCGCCCGCGGCCACCGCCAAGCGCGCGCAACTGCTGGCACGCCTGGGCAAGCTGGACGATGCGCAGGCCCTGTTCGGCGAGATGCTTGCCGATGCCGAGGAAATCCCCGACCCGGGCCAGCGCGCGCAGCGCGTCATGGCGATCCGCCAGGCCGAGGTGGCCACGCTGATGGAGACCAGGGCCTACGACCGAGCGCGCAAGGTACTCGACGACCGCATCGCCGCCGAGCCCGACAACGCCGACTGGATCTACGAGCTGGCCATGCTCGACGAGCGCCAGAAGCGCTACGACAGCATGGAAAAAGGCCTGCGCCGCGTGATCGCGCTGCAGCCGCAGCAGAAGCAGGGCTACAACGCGCTTGGCTACTCGCTCGCCGATCGCAACGAGCGGCTGCCGGAAGCGCGCATGCTGCTTGAACGCGCAACCGAACTGGGCCCGGACGATCCCTACATCATGGACAGCCTGGCCTGGGTCAAATTCCGCATGGGCGAGCTGCGCCCCGCTGCGGACCTGCTGCGCAACGCCTACGCCAAGGCGCCTGAAGCGGAGATCGGCGCGCACCTGGGCGAGGTGCTGTGGCAGCTCGGCGAGCACGAGGAAGCGCGCAAGACGTGGACCGAGGCGATGCGCATCGATCCCGAGAACGAAACCCTGGTCGATACGCTGCGCAGGTACAAGTTCGAGGTGCAGCTGGCCAAGTAACCCCGTAACCCCGTAGCCCCGTAGCCCCGCTTGACTTGCGTTGTCCAGGCGCGGCACGGGATTTCCGTCAGTCCGGCGGCCGCGGCCGCGCGCCGCCGCTCCACGACCATGTCCATGAATCGAACCAGACGCCTGGCACTGCTTTGCCTGGGCGCCCCATTGCTGCTGCAGGCGTGCGCCAGCGTGGCACCGTCGCGCGGCTTCGATGCCGGTGAATCCAGCGCAAGCCGGCAATACACCGGCCGCTTTTCGGCCAACTACCAGCGCTACGGCCGCGACGAAGGCGTGACCGGCAGCTTCCGCTGGGAAGAGCAAGGCCGCAACGTGCGGCTCGACCTGGTCTCGCCGCTTGGCCAGACGCTGGCGGTGGTCACTGCCACGCCGTCCGGCGCCACGCTGGACCTGCCCAACCAGCCGCCGCGCAATGCGCCTGAGGTCGACACGCTGATGGAAGAAGCGCTCGGCTTCGCACTGCCGGTGGCCGGCATGCGTGACTGGCTGCATGGCCGCGCCGCGCAGGGATCGCCTGCGCGCACTACGCGCGACGACCAGGGGCGCCTGTCGACACTGGCGCAGAACGGCTGGACCGTGCGCTACGTCGCATGGCAGGACACGCAGGCCGCAACCGCCGCCGCGGCGCAGCCGCGCCGCATCGACCTCGCGCGCGACTCCGGCGGCAATCCGCTGTCGGTGCGGCTGGTCATCGATACCGAGACGCCATGACCCCTGACCGGACCCCGGCACTGCCGCCGCCCGAACTGCGCGACTGCCCCGCGCCCGCGAAGCTCAACCTGTTCCTGCACGTGACCGGGCGCCGCGCCGACGGCTACCACACGCTGCAGACCGTGTTCCAGCTGGTCGACTGGTTCGACACGCTGCATTTCCGCCGGCGCGACGATGGCATCGTGGCGCGCGTCACGGACGTGCCCGGCGTGCCCGCCGACAGCGACCTCGTCGTGCGCGCCGCGCGCGCGTTGCAGGCGGCCACGGGCACCCCCTTCGGCGCCGACATCGAGATCGACAAGGTGCTGCCGATGGGCGGCGGCATCGGCGGCGGCTCGTCGGATGCCGCGACCACGCTGCTGGCGCTGAACCACCTCTGGGGCCTGGGCCTGTCGCGCGCGGAACTGATGCGCATCGGCCTCGAGCTGGGTGCGGACGTGCCGGTGTTCGTGTTCGGCCGGAACGCGTTCGCCGAGGGCGTGGGCGAGCAACTGACCCCGGTGGAGTTGCCCGAAAGCTGGTTCGTGGTCATCCATCCGAAACAACATGTGCCGACGTCTGAAATTTTTTCGGACCAGCGCTTGACAAGGGATACGCCCGTCTCCATAATTGCGGTCTTCGCTGCTCGCACAAACAAATTCGATTTCGGTCGCAACGACCTGGAACCGATAGCAACAGCGAAGTTCGGCGAAGTTGCCCGAGCCCTGGAATGGCTGAAGCAATACAATCAGCATGCCAGGATGACCGGTTCCGGAGCCTGCGTGTTTGCGCGTTTTCCTGACGCAAAGACAGCGCAGCAGGTTTTGGAAAGGTTGCCTCCCGAATGGGATGGCAGGTGTGTGAGGAGTCTGGCGCATCACCCGCTCGCAGCGTTCGCATAGCAAGTTATCGTTCGGCGCGGTACGGCAGGTAGGTACCACGAAGAACGGCCCGGTTGTGTAGGGGAGTCGCCAAGTTGGTCAAGGCACCGGATTTTGATTCCGGCATTCGAAGGTTCGAATCCTTCTTCCCCTGCCATTACTTCCTATAGTGTCCTAACGGTACACGATATCTTCCAGGTCACCGGCTTCGCCGGTGACACCAAGCTCCCCCAGCAGCAAGACAGGTGCCCCGAATGCGCAGCGAAGGCTTGATGGTATTTACCGGCAACGCCAACCCCAAACTCGCGGAGGCTGTCGTACAGCACCTCGGCATTCCGCTGGGCAAGGCCCAGGTTGGTCGTTTCTCCGACGGTGAAGTCCAGGTAGAAATCCAGGAAAACGTTCGCGGCAAGCACGTCATCGTGCTGCAGTCCACCTGCGCGCCGACCAACGACAACCTGATGGAACTGATGGTGATGGTCGATGCGCTCAAGCGCGCCTCGGCACGCAGCATCACCGCCGCCATGCCCTACTTCGGCTATGCCCGCCAGGACCGCCGCCCGCGTTCGGCGCGCGTGGCAATCTCGGCCAAGGTCGTGGCCAACATGCTGGAAGTCGCCGGTGTCGAGCGCGTGCTGACGATGGACCTGCACGCCGACCAGATCCAGGGCTTTTTCGATATTCCCGTCGACAACATCTACGCATCGCCGGTCCTGCTGGGCGACCTGCGCGAGAAGAACTACGGCGACCTGCTGGTGGTCTCGCCTGACGTCGGCGGCGTGGTTCGTGCGCGTGCACTGGCCAAGGAACTGAACTGCGACCTGGCGATCATCGACAAGCGTCGTCCCAAGGCCAACGTCGCCGAGGTGATGAACATCATCGGTGAAGTCGAAGGCCGCAACTGCGTCATCATGGATGACATGATCGACACTGGCGGCACGCTGTGCAAAGCCGCCCAGGTGCTGAAGGAACGTGGCGCGCTGAAGGTGTTTGCGTACTGTACGCACCCGGTGCTGTCCGGCGGCGCCGCCGCCCGCATCGCCGACTCGTCGCTGGACGAAGTGGTGGTGTGCGACACCATCCCGCTGTCGGAAGAAGCGGCCAAGTGCGGCAAGATCCGCCAGCTCTCGACCGCCCCGCTGCTGGCCGAGACCTTCACCCGCATCGTCAAGGGCGACTCGATCATGTCGCTGTTTGCGGGTTCCTGATAGAATTTAGGGCTTTACCGCGTTGGCAGCCGTTATGCGACGGCCAACGTGGCTTGATCGGCGCTGATTCTCATTGTTAGCGCCGCAACGAGGCTGTCTGGTCGCGGACGGCCTTCTTTACTTTTGGAGTCATCATGAAAGTTGTCGCTTTCGAGCGTAGCGTACAGGGTACGGGTGCGAGCCGCCGCCTGCGCAATTCGGGCAAGACCCCCGGCATCATCTACGGCGGCGCCGCCGAGCCGAAGATGATCGAACTGGATCACAACGCGCTGTGGCACGCCCTGAAGAAGGAAGCGTTCCACTCGTCGATCCTGGACCTGGAAGTCGCTGGCAAGTCGGAAAAGGCCCTGCTGCGCGCATTCCAGATGCACCCGTTCAAGCCGCTGGTCCTGCACGTCGATTTCCAGCGCGTGTCGGCCAACGACAAGGTCCACGTCAAGGTGCCCCTGCACTTCATGAACCAGGAAACCGCTCCTGGCGTGAAGCTGGGCCACGGCCTGGTCAACCACATCGTCAACGACCTGGAAGTGTCTTGCCTGCCGGCCGACCTGCCCGAGTTCATCGAAGTGGACGTTGGCACGATGGAACTGGGCCAGACCCTGCACCTGGCCGACCTGAAGCTGCCGAAGGGCGTGACCGTCATCACCCACGGTGACGACAATCCCGCCATCGCCAGCATCTCGCTGCCGGCTGGCGCCGCTTCGGCCGCCGAAAGCGCCGAAGGCGAAGGCGAAACGCCGGCTGCCTAAGCTGCTGCCACAGCGTCCGCGGCCCATGGGCCGCGCCACGGAGAAAACCGCCGCCCTTCGCGGCGGTTTTTTTTCGACCCTGCCGAACCGGCACCTGGCCGGATTTTCGGTATCCTTGGCGCCTGTGGCGCAGCCCTGCGCGCCAACGAATCAGTCAATCGCATGATCAAGCTCATCGTCGGCCTCGGCAATCCCGGTGCGGAATACGAGGCCACCCGGCACAACGCCGGCTTCTGGCTGGTTGACCAGCTTGCCCGCATCGGTGGCGCCACGCCGCGCGTGGAAGGCCGCTTTCACGGGCTGGCCGCGCGCGCGCGGCTGTGGGACCAGGACATCTGGCTGCTCAAGCCCTCGACTTTCATGAACCGCTCGGGGCTGGCCGTGGTCTCGCTGGCACGCTTTTACAAGATCCTGCCCGACGAGATCGTCGTCGCCCACGACGAAATGGACCTGCCGTCCGGCACCGTCAAGCTCAAGCGCGGCGGCGGCGCGGGAGGCCATAATGGCCTCAAGGACATCTCGGCCCACCTGACCACGCAAGACTACTGGCGCCTGCGCATCGGCGTTGGCCATCCGCGCAACGCGCCTGGCGGCGCCGGCGCGGGCCGCGAGGACGTGGTCAACTTCGTGCTCAAGCCGCCGCGCAAAGAGGAGCAGGAAGCGATCGACGCCGCCATCGACCGCTGCATCGATCCGCTGGGGCTGCTGGCTCGCGGCGATGCCGAGCGCGCGATGGCGCAGTTGCACACCACGCGCTGACCTGTCGGCGCAGGCACATTTCCGCGACGCCGATGTGACACGGGCCGCACATGCGGCCCGTTTGTCGTTGGCGCGCTGCAACTCTTATGTTGCAGACAAGCTGTCATCAAACTTCCACGGGCAGTCCCTACATTGCGGGGTTTCCACCGCGCCGGATCACATCGTAGCCGGCGCGCATGACAAACCCACAAAGAGAGGAAAGCCCATGTCGTACCTGACCGACGAAGCGCGCGCCGCCGGCCGTGCCGCCAAGCCTGACGTTGACGTGCCCGGCCAGCGGCTGGAAGACATCGTTGCTGCCAACCCGGCCCGCCGCCGGGTGCTGCGCGGCGGCGTGGGCCTGTCGCTGTTCTCCGCATTCGGCAGCGGCCTGCTGGCTGCCTGCGGCGGCGATGACGATCCTGCGCCCGCACCGGCGCCCGCACCGGCGCCCGCACCGGCGCCCGCCCCTGGCCCGGCACCCGGCTCTGTCACGCCAAGCTACGACGTCACCTTCGAGCCGGTCGCCAAGTCGACCGCCGACGCTGTGGTGGTGCCGAACGGCTACAGCGTCGACGTGCTGTTTTCCGCGGGCGATCCGGTCGAGGCCGGCGCCACCGGCTATGCCGGCGCGTTCCAGTCGTCGGCCGAAACCGAGCGCCAGGCCGGCGGCAACCATGACGGCATGCACTTTTTCGCGCTGTCGGGTGTCGATCCGCAGAAGGGCGGCCTGCTCGCCATCAACCACGAACTGCCGGACTACAAGATCCTGTTTGCGGGCGCCACCTATGACGAAGCCACGGCCAGCCCCGAGCAGAAGCGAATCGCGCTGTCAGCGGTCGGCATTTCGGTAATCGAGGTCGAACTGGCTGCCAGCGGCAAGTGGCAGGTCAAGCGCGACTCGATTTACAACAAGCGCTACACCGGCAACACGCTGTACCGTGTGGGCGGCCCGGCCGCTGCCACCGTGGGGTCGACCGTGGTAGGCATGCTCAACAACTGCTCCAGCGGGTACACACCCTGGGGGACCTACCTGACCTGCGAAGAAAGCACGGACAACTACCTGGATAGGAACCAGGACGAGAAGGGATACGGCTGGGTGGTCGAGATCGACCCGTATGGCACATTGGGCGCGCCGGCCAAGCGCACCGCAATGGGCCGCTTCGACCATGAGAACGTCGCCTTCCTGACCGATGCCGGCAACCGGGTCGCCTTCTATATGGGCGACGACGGCACGCCGGGCTGCATCTACAAGTTCATCCCGGCAGCGGCATTCGACCCGAACAACCGCGCGGCCAACGCCAACCTGCTGGACAGCGGCACGCTCTACGTGGCGAAGTTCAACGCCGACGGCAGCGGGCAGTGGGTCGAACTCACGCAAGGCAAGAACGGCCTGACCGTTGGCGCCTCGGATCCGGGCAACTGGACCCAGTTCGCCACCGCGCCGGCACCGACCACGGTCGACTTCGCCACGCAGGCCGACGTCCTGATCAACACCAAGTCGGCCGCGCGCGTCGCCGGCGGCACGCTGATGGACCGCCCGGAATGGATCACGGTCGGCCTGGACAAGACCGTCTACTGCACGCTGACCAACAACAGCGGCCGCCAGCAGACCGACGCCGCCAACCCGCGCGTGCAGAACCTGCACGGCCACATCGTCCAGTGGAAGGAAGCCGGCGACTCGCCGCTGGCCACCACCTTCACCTGGAGCATCCTGCTGCAGGCTGGCGACCCGTCGCTGGCCACGGACAACCTGAAGGGCAACATCAATGGCGATACGTTCTCGAGCCCGGACGGCCTGCGCGTGGATCCGAAGGGCCGACTGTGGGTGCAGACCGACTCCAGCACCAGCTCGACGTACACCAACACCTTCGGCAACAACAGCATGTATTACATCTCGCCGACCGGGCAGTCGAAGCGCTTCCTGGTCGGCCCGACCGGTTGCGAGATCACCGGCATCGCCTACACGCCGGATCTGACCACCTGCTTCATCAACATCCAGCACCCGACCGGCCAGTGGCCGGACGCCGCCAAGCCGCCGCGCTCGTCGACCATCGTCGTGCGCCGCACGGACGGCAAGCCGATGGGTGCGTGACCGCGTAGTACCGCGTAGTACCGCGTAGTACCGCGTAGTACCGTGTAGTACCGTGTAGTGCCGTAGTACCGTAGTAACTGGGGAAAAGTTAAGCCCCCGCCACCTTGCGGTGACGGGGGCTTTTTTTACCTCTGAGCGCAGTGCGAAGTGCGAAGCGGAGCAGGCCAGGCCGGCGGATCAGGCCGCGTGCTTGGCCGCCGTCAGCAGCCGGTAACGCTGCATCAGCACCTCTTGCGACTCCACCCGGTTCGGATCCTTGGGGATGCAGGCGACCGGACAGACCTGCTGGCATTGCGGCTCGTCGAAGTGCCCGACGCACTCCGTGCACTTGTTGGGGTCGATTTCATAGATCTCGGGCCCCATCGAAATGGCTTCGTTCGGGCACTCGGGTTCACAAACGTCGCAGTTGATGCAGTCGTCGGTGATCATCAGCGCCATGGTGTTTCCTTCCTGCGGACACGCCCGCGCCCGACTGGCCGCGGTCTGACGTGTCTGAAAACGTATTTTATTCCGGTTTGGCGATTTTCTCTTGCAGCCAGCGCTCCACCGACGGGAACACGAACTTGCTGACATCGCCGCCCAGCACCGCGATCTCGCGCACGAAGGTGCCGGAGATGAACTGGTACTGGTCCGACGGGGTCAGGAACATGGTTTCCACGTCGGGCAGCAGGTAGCGGTTCATGCCCGCCATCTGGAATTCGTACTCGAAGTCGGACACCGCGCGCAGGCCGCGCACTATCACGCGCGCATTGTTCTTGCGCACGAAGTCCTTGAGCAGCCCGGCGAAACCTTCCACACGCACGTTGGGATAGTGCCCAAGCACTTCGCGGGCAATGCCGATGCGCTCGTCGAGCGAAAAGAACGGGCGCTTGTTGGGGCTGTGCGCCACGCCGACCACCAGTTCGTCGAAGATATTCGACGCACGGCGGACCAGATCCTCGTGTCCCCGGGTCATTGGATCGAAGGTGCCGGGATAGACCGCGATGACCATACTTCCTCCTTGATCTGCCCGCTGCCGGCCGTTGTGGCCGCCTCGTTCACCGGCCGGACCGGCGTGGGTGCTGCGTCGCGAGCGTTGTGACAGCGGCGTAGTGTAACCCTAAATGCGCCGCTTGGAAGGCGCGCGGCGTACCGTTTTGCGGCACTGCACCCACGAATCCGTTTCGCAATCGGAAAGGCGCCCTTTGCGCATGGCGAAACAGGGGCTTGGCGCAATGCCGGGGCAGGCCGTCAATCCGCGCCGCTACCGTGTTGTGGGTGCTGGCGGTGCTGCAGCAAATGGAAATGCACCGCGCCGGCGCGCGCATGGCGCACGATCTCGAGCGATGCCGGGACCGGGGCGTCGACGCCGGTCAGGGCATGGTCGGTTTCGACATAGACCGCGCCACCGGGCCGCAGCAGCCGCGCGGCGTGCTCCAGCGACGGGCCGATCCAGTCTTCGGCAAAGGGCGGGTCCAGGAACACCACGTCGAAGCTGCCGTCGGGCAGCTGCGCGGCAACCGTAAAGGCATCGCCCTGCACGACGCGCACCTGGCTGGCATCGAGCCGGTACTGGTTGTCGCGCAGTTGCTTGGCCACGCGGGCATTGGACTCCACCAGCGTCACTGCGGCAGCGCCGCGCGACGCGGCTTCGAAGCCGAGCGCGCCGGAGCCGGCGAACAGGTCCAGGCAGGCGAGCCGCGACAGGTCCTGGCCAAGCCAGTTGAACAAGGTCTCGCGCACGCGATCGGGTGTCGGGCGCAAACCCTGGGCGTCGGGCACGGGCAGCAGCGTGCGCTTCCAGCGCCCGCCGATGATGCGGACCTGGGACGGCGCCTGTCGCGGCACCGGGCGCGGAGGCCCTGCTGGAGAACGTGCGCCGGCTGCAGCGGAAGCTGGCGCGGAGGAAGGGGTACGCCCGCCGGGAGCGGGCGAAGGCAATCGGGAACGCGAATTCATCCCGTGATTGTAGAGCCTGCGGGCCGGTTCGCCGCACTAGCGCGTGGGGCGGCGCGCATAGGCCACCCTGCGCCGTGCGGCGACTGCATCACTGGCGCGATGCCGTGGGCGTACTGCCGACCGGACCGCCGACGATCACCGTGGCCATGCCGTCCGGACGCACATGGCGCTGGAAGGCCGCCCTGACCTGCTCACGCGTGACCTTGCCGACCTGCGCGGTCCAGGTGTCGAGGTAGTCCAGCGGCAGCCCGTACCAGCCGATATTGGCGACATTGGTCAGCAGCTTGCGGTTGTTGTCGATGCGCAGCGGGAAGCCGTTGATCAGGTTGTCCTTTGCCGCGCGCAGCTCCTTCTCGGTCGGCCCTTCGGCGACAAAGCGCGCCAGCACCTGGCGCACCAGCGCCAGCGCCTCGTCGGTCTGCGCTTTCTTGGTCTGCAGGCTGATGCCGAACGGCCCAGCCTGCTTCGACGGAGCGAAGTAGCTGTCGACACCGTAGGTCAGGCCCCGCTTCTCGCGCACCTCGTCGGTCAGGCGCGAACTGAAGCCGCCGCCGCCGAGCACGTAGTTGCCCACCAGCAGCGCGAAGTAGTCAGGGTCGCCGCGCGCGATCGACGGCTGGCCGATGGCCACGCTCGATTGCTGCGCCGGATGCGGCAGGCGCTGCTCGCTGGCCGGGATGTTGAGCTTCACCTGTGGCAGCGCCGGGGCGGCACCGCCCTGCGGCAGCCCGCGCGTAAGCCGCTCGGCAAGGGCTTCGGCCTGCTTGCGGTCGATCGCGCCGATCAGTGTCACCACCGCGCTCTGCGCGCCGTAGTTGTCACGCCAGAATTTGGCGATGTCATCGCGCGTGATCGACTGCACGCTCTCCGGCGTGGCCGCAATGCCGTAGGGATGGTCCGGGTACATGGCCTTGGACAGCGCCTTGTCGGCGATCACTCCCGGCTTGGTGTCGGCCTCGCGGATGGCGGTGATCAGGCGCTGCTTCTCGCGCCCGACCACAGCGTCGGGGTAGCTCGGCGCCTTGATCAGCTGCGCGGCCAGCGCCACCGACTGGTCCAGCTCGGGTTGCGCGGTCAACGTGCGCAGCCCGATGCCGCCGCGGTCGCCGCCCGCCGCGCCGCCGAAAGCGGCTCCGGTATCGGCGAAACCGTCGGCGATCTGCGCCTCGTCGCGTGCCGGCTGGCCGTCCTGCGCGGCCGCGCCCTTGTCCAGCAGCGCCGCCGTCAGCGTCGCCAGCCCGGCCTTGCCCGGCGGGTCGTAGCGGCTGCCGGCATCGAAGTCGATATTGACGTCGAGCATAGGAATCGACGGGCTGTGGACAAAGTACACGCGCGCGCCGGTGGACGCGGTCCAGTGCTCGATCGGGATCGCGGCCTGGGCCAGCTGCGCGGCCAGCAGCATGGCGGCGCCGAGCGCCGCGCCGGCCAGCGCGCGCAGCGTGCGGGGCCGCGCGTTGAATGAAGTGGCGGACTGGGACATCGTCATTCCTCAGTGGCGCAGGCCCGACGGGGCCTGGGTCTTGGGCTTGTTCGGATCGATCGGCTGCGGCAGCAGCGTGGCCACGGTCAGGTTGTCGTCGTTGAAATACCTGGCGGCGACGGCCTGCACCTGCGCCGGCGTGACGGCCTTGATCTTGTCGAGCATACGGTCGATCTGGCGCCACGAGATATCAGAAATCTCGGATACGCCGATCTCCATGCCTTGCCCGAACACCGAATCGCGCTTGTAGATCTGCCCGGCCACCACCTGCGCCTTGACCCGCTTGAGCTCTTCCGGCGAGACCCCTTCCTTGGCGATGCGCTGGATCTCGGCGCGCAGCGCGCGCTCGATCTCGTCGGTGCTGTGGCCGGTCGCCGGCGTGCCGTCGAGGACGAACAGGGACTCGCCGCGGTTGATGCTGTCGTAGCCGACGTTGACGTCGTCGGCCAGGCGCTGCTCACGCACCAGCTCGCGCGTCAGGCGCGCGTTGTCGTAGCCGTTGAGCACGGCCGCCAGGACTTCCAGCGCGTAGGGGTCGACGTCCTTCTCGACATCGCGCAGCCGCGGCACCTTGTAGGCCATCACCATGTACTGGTTCTCGGCCGGTGCCTTGACCCAGATGCGCTTGATGCCCTTCTGCTCCGGCTCTTCCTGGTCCTTGCGCAGCGGCAGCGTACGCGGCCTGAGCTTGCCATAGTAGCGCTCGGCGAGCGCGCGCACCTCCTCGGCCTTGACGTCGCCGGTGACGATCACCATCGCGTTGTTCGGCACGTACCACAGGCGGTACCAGTCCTTGACGTCTTCGACGCGCATGTTGACCAGGTCATCCATCCAGCCGATCACCGGATGGCGGTACGCCGCGGCGGTATAGACGGTGGCGAGCAGTTGCTCGTAGACGGTGCCGCGGGAGGAGTCGTCGGTGCGCAGGCGGCGCTCTTCCATCACCACCTTCATCTCGCGGTCGAACTCGTCTTTCTTGATAATGAGATTGGCCATGCGGTCGGCCTCCAGCTCCATCATCTTCGGCAGGTACTGCTTGCCGACCTGCTGGTAGTACATGGTGAAGTCGCGGTTGGTCAGGGCGTTCTCGCGCCCGCCCAGTGCCGCCACCTGCTTGGAAAACTCGCCCACGCCGACCTTGGGCGTGCCCTTGAACATCATGTGCTCGAGCATGTGAGCCACGCCCGTGGTGCCGCTGACCTCGTCGATGCCGCCGACGCGGTACCAGATCTGGTGCGCCACCGTGGGCGCCCGGTGGTCTTCCTTGACGATCAGCCGCAGGCCGTTGGAGAGCCGGTATTCGGTGGTGCCATGCGCGGTGGCGCCGGCGGGGGCGGTCTGCGCGGAAGGCATCGGCGATCCGACCACGCCTTGCGCGCCGGCCGGCAACGACCAGGGCAGCAGGCCCAGCAGCAACGCCGGGACCATGCGCCGCACCAGGCGCGCGGCGCCGGCCGGAAGTGTTGAGGAGGTAGGCTGGCAGTGCCGTTGGATGCGTGCTTGGGCACCTTCGGCGCCCGCCGCGGTCAGGACAGCGCAATGGTTCATGCGACCCCGTCTGCTAGAATTTTGCCGATCGATCCGCGCAGGCAGTACGCGCGCGCGGATCAGCCATGTAGCGAACTGATGTAGCGAACTATACGCAATCGCCGGCCGGGACCACAACGGGTTCTCCCCGACCTTCGCGATGTCAGCGTAAGCCCTTGATTATTAACCGGTCGCCTGCCGGCAATGTGCCACCAGGGTATCGGCCCCGGTATTGACTCCATTCCCCAATGTTTAGTTTCTGGAAGAAGCGCAAGGCCGAGCCCGCGTCCGTCGAGACGCCAGCCCCTACGCCTGCGCCCACCCCCGCGCCTGCCCCGGTCCCCGCCTCCGTTCCGGTCCCGACGCCGACTCCGGTTCCCGCCCAGGTGCCGCCCCCGGCGCCGGCCCCCGTGGCGTCCGCACCGGCCCCCGCCATCGAAACGCTTGAACTGGTCCCTCCGCCCGCCACCAGCGCCGAAGCCCGGCAGGGATGGATGCACCGGCTGCGCACTGGCCTGTCCAAGACCAGCCGCAACATCGGCACGCTGTTCGTCGGCGTCAAGGTCGACGAGGCGCTGTTCGAGGAGCTGGAGACCGCGCTGCTGATGGCAGATGCCGGCGTGGAAGCCACCGAATACCTGCTGGCCGAGCTGCGCAAGCGGGTCAGGTCCGAGCGCATCGAATCGGCCGAAGGCGTCAAGGCCGCGCTCAAGACACTGCTGACCGACCTGCTGCGCCCGCTGGAAAAGACCATGGCGCTGGGCCGCGAGCAGCCGCTGGTAATGATGATCGCGGGCGTCAACGGCGCCGGCAAGACCACCAGCATCGGCAAGCTGTGCAAGCATTTCCAGCGCTACGACCAGAAGGTGCTGCTGGCCGCCGGCGACACCTTCCGCGCCGCCGCGCGCGAACAGCTGTCGATCTGGGGCGAGCGCAACAATGTCACCGTGGTGGCGCAGGAAAGCGGCGACCCCGCGGCGGTGATCTTCGACGCGGTCAATGCGGCCAAGGCGCGCGGCATCGACATCGTGATGGCTGATACCGCCGGCCGCCTGCCGACGCAGCTGCACCTGATGGAGGAGCTGAAGAAGGTCAAGCGCGTCATCAGCAAGGCCATGCCGACCGCGCCGCATGAGGTGCTGCTGGTGATCGACGCCAATACCGGCCAGAACGCGCTGCAGCAGACGCGGGCCTTCGATGATGCGCTGGGACTGACCGGCCTGATCGTGACCAAGCTGGATGGTACGGCCAAGGGCGGCATCCTGGCGGCGATCGCGCGCCAGCGCCCGGTGCCGGTGTACTTCATCGGCGTGGGCGAGAAGGTGGAGGACCTGCAGCCGTTCAAGGCGGAGGAGTTCGCCGAAGCGCTGCTGGGCTGATACGGCTATCAGACAAAAACGCCCCGGCATTGGCCGGGGCGTTTTGCTTGCGAGTGCGAATGCTTATTCCGCGTCCGGCTGCGACTTCGGCTCCGCCTTCTGGAATGCCTCCATCTCCATGCACGCCTCATAGATCTTCGCGATCGCCGGATAGCGGCTCACGTCGACATTGAAGCGCTGCGCGTTGAACACCTGCGGCACCAGGCAGACATCGGCCAGCGTCGGCGTATCGCCAAGGCAGAATCGCCCCGCCTTGCCGGCGCGCGCCAGGTTGGCCTGCAGCGACTCGAAGCCCAGCTCGATCCAGTGGCGGTACCATGCGTCCTTGACCTCATCGGTCACGCCTACCTTGTGCTTCAGGTATTTCAGCACGCGCAGGTTGTTCAGCGGATGGATCTCGCACGCGATTTCCTGCGCCAGCCCGCGCACATAGGCGCGGTCCAGCGCCGTGCCGGGCAGCAGCTTGGGCTCGGGATGGACTTCGTCCAGGTACTCGACGATGGCCAGCGATTGCTGCAGCACGTTGCCGTCGTCGGCCAGCGCCGGCACCAGGCCGTCCGGGTTCACCGCGCGGAATTCTGGCTTGAGCTGCTGGCCGCCGTCCTTGAGCAGGTGCACCGGCACGTATTCGTACGGCAGCCCTTTCAGTTCCAGCGCGATGCGCACGCGGAACGAGGCCGAACTGCGGAAGTAGCTGTAAAGCTTGAGCATCGGATCAGACTACCTTGATGGTGAGATCGCCCACGCCGCCGACGTGGCATTGCATGACATCGCCCTTGACCACCGGGCCCACGCCTTCGGGCGTGCCGCTGAAGATCAGGTCGCCCGGCTGCAGTTCGAACAGTTTCGACAGGTACGACACCATCTCCGGCACCGACCAGATCAGGTCGGACAGGTCGCCGCGCTGCTTTTCCGCGCCGTTGACCGACAGCGTCACCTCGCCCTTCTGCGGGTGGCCGATGGCCGAGACCGGCACGATCGGGCCGATCGGCGCCGACTTGTCGAAGGCCTTGCCGGTCTCCCAGGGGCGGCCGGTCTTCTTGGATTCGTTCTGCAGGTCGCGGCGGGTCATGTCGAGGCCCACGGCGTAGCCGAACACGTGCTGCGCGGCGCTTTCCACCGGAATGTCGCGCCCGCCCGTGCCGATCGCCACCACCAGCTCCACTTCATAGTGGCAGTTGCTGGTGCCCGGCGGGTACGGGAACGCGCCTTCGGTGCCGTCGGCGATGTAGCTGACCGCGTCGGACGGCTTGCAGAAGAAGAATGGCGGCTCGCGGTCGGGGTCCGAGCCCATTTCGCGGGCATGGGCAGCATAGTTGCGGCCGACGCAGTACACGCGGCGGACCGGGAAGCTAGCGTCGCTGCCACGCACCGGCACGCCAACAGGGGCCGGCGGGGCGAACACGAATTCGGTCATGCATCTCTCCAGACTTTTTCTGATTGGTTCCGCGGCACGGGGTGCGGGGGTGTGCATCGCGGCGTCGCCAGCAGACGCCCCCGGCGCGGCAGGGCAACAGGATACACCGCACGCGGTAGCCTGCGTACGACGGCATACAATGAATCCAGGCGCGCTGCACCATGGCAGTGCGGCGTGGACGCCTCGCACCCGGCGCGAATCTTGCATGGCGCACTGCAACAGAATGAAGCCATGACCCGACGCCATCCGCCCCCATCACCATCGACGCCAGCCCCCGCCGCCGCCGGCAGGACGTTGCGAATCCTGCTGGTGCGCGATCCCCTTGACGCCAATCCGCTTAACGTCGAGACCATCCGCAACGGACTGGTCAGCGCCGGCTTCAGCGAGATCCAGATCGTCGACGCCGACCTGCACTTGCCGGACGTGATCACCGCCACCCAGCCCGACATGCTGATCATCGCCTCGGAATCGGCCGCGCGCGACACCATCGAGCACGTCTGCGTCTCGACCCAGCATGCCCCGCGGCCCATCGTGCTGTTCACCGACAACGATGACAGCCAGCGCATCAAGGCCGCGCTGTCGGCGGGTATCACGGCCTATATCGTCGATGGCCTGCGCGCCGAGCGCGTCAAGACGGTGCTCGACGTCGCCTACGCCCGCTTCGAGCTGGACCAGCAGCTGCGCGCCGAGCTCGACGCCACCCGCCTCAAGCTGGCCGAGCGCAAGGTGGTCGAGCGCGCCAAGGGCCTGCTGATGCAGGCGCGCGGCATCAGCGAGGACGAGGCCTACAAGCGTCTGCGCAGCATGGCGATGGAGCGTGGGCTGAAGCTGGTCGATGCCGCCCAGCGCGTGATCGACGTGATGGGCTGACGCCCACCCACCTGCCAGCCACGGGGCGCGCCAGCCCGAGGCTGGTGCAAGGCAGGATCCCGGCGCCGCCCCAAATCGAGCCGTCCACGCACCGCCCACGCACCGCCCACGCACCGTCCCCGCACCGCCCCCCCGCGACACTGCCCCGGGATGCGGCAGCGCAGCCGGCGCACGCACCGCGCTCGCTCATTTCGTTCAGAAGCGTCACTCCATCGGCACGGCGCCGCCCCGAAATGCTGCACCGCACAGGCTGGCACACGCCTTGCGATATGCACGCATCGGCCAACGGCGGCCGATCACAATTTAGGCGGACACAGCCAACGCAGGCTGCGTCACGCCATGGACAACGGCGTCCCTGCACCGTACGGACTTCTGGCGAAGCCGGCCACGGACGGGGACGCTTTTTTCTTGGAGTTTCGCAATGCCCTCTCGCCTCAGGATTGCCAAGCCGCTGCACGCGGCGGTGAACGCCTCTGAAGCCGCCTCGGCGGCCGCTGCCGACGCGGTGCCGGCCAGCAGCGGCCGCCGCCGCGCGCTGGCGACCATCGCCGGCGCCAGCGTGATGACGCTGGTCGACCCGCTGGTGCGCGCCGGGGCGTGGGCGGCGGGCTCGGACGCCCCCGAGAAGACCGACGTGCGCATCGGCTTCATCCCGCTGACCGACTGCGCTTCAGTGGTCATGGCGTCCACGCTTGGCCTCGACAAGAAATACGGCATCAAGATCACGCCGACCAAGGAAGCCTCGTGGGCCGGCGTGCGCGACAAGCTGGTCAACGGCGAACTCGACGCCGCGCACGTGCTGTACGGCCTGATCTACGGCGTGCAGCTCGGCATCGGCGGCCCCAGGAAAGACATGGCGGTGCTGATGAGCCTGAACCACAATGGCCAGGCCATCACGCTGTCGTCGAAGCTGGCCGAAAAAGGCGTGCGCGACGGCGCCAGCCTGAAGGCGCTGATGGTCAAGGAAAAGCGCGACTACACCTTCGCGCAGACCTTCCCCACCGGCACGCATGCGATGTGGCTGTACTACTGGCTCGCTGCCAACGGCATCAACCCGATGCAGGACGCCAAGGCCATCACCGTGCCGCCGCCGCAGATGGTGGCCAACATGCGCGTGGGCAACATGGACGGCTTCTGCGTGGGCGAGCCCTGGGGCGCGCGCGCCATCGCCGACAAGATCGGCTTTACCGCCGAGACCACGCAGTCGATCTGGAAGAACCATCCGGAGAAGACGCTCGGCACCACGGCAGAATTCGTGCAGAAGTACCCCAACACCGCGCGCGCGATGGTGGCCGCGGTGCTGGAAGCATCGAAGTTCATCGATGCCTCGGCCTCCAATCGCCGCAAGACCGCCGAGACCATCGCCGCCAAGTCCTACGTCAACACCGACATGGACATCATCCTGGACCGCATGCTCGGGCGCTACAGCAACGGCCTGGGCAAGACCTGGGACGATCCCGATGCGATGAAGTTCTACCAGGACGGCAGCGCCAACTATCCGTTCCTGTCGGATGGCATGTGGTTCCTGACCCAGCACAAGCGCTGGGGCCTGCTGAAGGATCATCCCGACTACCTCGCCGTGGCCAGGCAGGTCAACCGCATCGACATCTTCAGGCAGGCCGCCACCGCGGCGCAGGTGCCCCTGCCCAAGAGCGACTTCCGCACCGCGAAGCTGATCGACGGCGTGGTCTGGGATGCCACCAAGGACCCGAAGGCATATGCCGACGGCTTCAAGATCAAGGCCGGCGCACAGAACGCTTGACCACAGGCCACCACTTCCCCACCGATCCGCAGCGCCCCTGCATAAAGGAGCCCGACGTGAATGCCATCGCCCACACCGCGCCTGAAGGCGCCAATGCCGCCAAAGTCGCCGCCACCGAGACCGACACCAAGGAACGCGCACGGCGGCGCGAGCTGGAAATCGCCGCGCAGGAACGGCGCGCACAACGCCGCGCACAACACCAGGACATGCTCGGCGCCCTGGCGCGCAAGGCCGTGCCGCCCGCACTGGGCTTTGCCCTGTTCGTGCTGGCCTGGCACGGCATCGCCACGCTGATCCCGGCGATTCCCACGCCGGGCGCAACGTGGAACGCGGCGGTGCCGCTGTTCTCCGACCCGTTCTACCGCAACGGCCCCAACGACCAGGGCATCGGCTGGAACGTGCTGGCGTCGCTGGCGCGCGTGGCCGCGGGCTTCGGCCTGGCGGCCGTGATCGGCATCCCGGCAGGCTTCCTGATCGGGCGCTTTGCGTTCCTGAACGCGATGGCGTCGCCCGTGATCAGCCTGCTGCGGCCGGTCTCGCCGCTGGCCTGGCTGCCGATCGGGCTGCTGCTGTTCAAAGCCGCCAACCCGGCAGCGATCTGGGCCATCTTCATCTGCTCGATCTGGCCGATGGTGATCAACACCGCCGTGGGCGTCACGCGCGTGCCGCAGGACTACCTGAATGTCGCGCGCGTGCTCGACCTGTCGGAGTGGAAGGTGTTCACGCGGGTACTGTTTCCCGCGGTGCTGCCCTACATGCTGACCGGCGTGCGGCTGTCGATCGGCACCGCGTGGCTGGTGATCGTCGCGGCCGAGATGCTGACCGGCGGCACCGGCATCGGCTTCTGGCTGTGGGACGAGTGGAACAACCTGAAGGTGGAGCACATCGTGATCGCGATCTTCGTGATCGGCATCATCGGGCTGATGCTCGAGCATGCTTTGCTGGCACTGGCACGGCGCTTCAGCTACGGCGCCAACTAAGAGCGAGGGAGAGACGCCATGGACAAGTTTGTCAGCATCGAGAACGTCGGACAGACCTTCAAGACGCGCAAGGGGCCGTTCGTCGCCCTGCGCGACATCAACCTGCAGATTGCCGAGGGGGAGTTCATCACGCTGATCGGGCACTCGGGCTGCGGCAAGTCAACGCTGCTGAACCTGATCGCCGGACTGGCCACGCCGACCACCGGCGCGCTGATCTGCGCCGGGCGCGAGATCGCCGGCCCCGGGCCGGAGCGCGGCGTGGTGTTCCAGAACCATTCGCTGCTGCCCTGGCTGACCTGCTTCGAGAACGTCTACCTGGGCGTGGAACGCGTGTTCGGCGCCAGCGAGAGCAAGGCCGGGCTCAAGGCGCGCACGCGCGAGACGCTGGCACTGGTGGGCCTGACGCACGCCGAGGGCAAGTACCCGCATGAGATCTCCGGCGGCATGAAGCAGCGCGTCGGCATTGCCCGCGCGCTGGCGATGGCGCCCAAGGTGCTACTGATGGATGAACCCTTCGGCGCGCTCGATGCGCTGACGCGCGCGCACCTGCAGGACGCGCTGCTAAAGATCGTCGACCAAACCCGCAGCACGGTGGTGATGGTCACGCACGATGTGGACGAGGCCGTGCTGCTCGCCGACCGCATCGTGATGATGACCAACGGCCCGGCCGCCACCATCGGCGAGATCCTCAAGGTCGACCTGCCTCGTCCGCGCGACCGCGTGGCGCTGGCCGACGACAAGGACTACCACGCCTGCCGTACCGCGGTGCTGGACTTTCTCTACCGCAAGCAGCGCAATCCCGCACTGCAGGAGGCAGCCTGAGCGTGCTCCCCGCCGTCGCGCCCGTCGGCGGCGATGGGCGCGACGGCGCTGCTCCGCTATCATGAACCCAGAACCGACTCCTCCCCACGCCGCCATGACCACGCCAGCCAACCCGTTTTCCGCCGCCCGCTATATCAAGGAGGTCGGCCGTGGCGTCAACGGCGCGCGGGCACTGCCGCGCGACGATGCCAAGATCCTGTTCGACGCGATGCTGGCCGGGCGCGTGTCCGACCTCGAGCTGGGCGCGATCCTGATGGCCTACCGCATCAAGGGCGAGGCCCCGCACGAGCTGGCCGGCATGCTCGAGGCGGCCCATGAACACTGCCAGCCGCTGCCCGCGCCGCCCGAGCGCCCGGTGGTGGTGATCCCCAGCTATAACGGCGCGCGCAAGCAGCCGAACCTGGTGCCGCTGCTGGCGCTGCTGCTGGCTCGCGAAGGCATCCCCGTACTGGTGCACGGGACGCGCGTCTTCAATGACCGCGTCACCAGCATGACCCTGTTCGGGGCGCTGGGCATTCCTTTGTGCGCCAGCACAGCCGAAGCCTCGGCACGTCTGCGCGAGACTGGCGGTGACGGGCCGCTGGCGGTGCTGCCGGTCGATGTGCTGTCACCCGGCCTGTCGCAGCTGCTGGAGCGGCGCACGGTGATCGGATTGCGCAATTCCTCGCATACCGTGGCCAAGATGCTGCAGCCGGTTGGCGAGCACACGCCGGCCGAGGCATTGCGCCTGTACAGCTATACCCACCCGGAATACCGCGAAACGCTGACCGACTATTTCTCCCACGAACCGGCCAACGTGCTGCTGGCACGTGGCACCGAGGGCGAAGTGGTCGCCGATGCGCGGCGCAACAGCCGCATCGACTGGTTGCATGAAGGGCATCAGCAGACGCTGGTCGATCCCACCGGCGGTTCGCTGGCTGAAGTACCGGAACTGCCGCCCGGCAGTGATGCCGGCCTGACGACAGCATGGATCCGGCGCGTGCTCGATGGCACCGTGCCGGTGCCGGCACCGATCGCCACACAGGTCGAAGCCATCCGCGAGTGCCTTAAGCTGGGCACCCGCGTCACCTGGGCCAGTCCGGTCTGAGCCAGGCGGCTCAGGGCTTGCGCGCTGGCAGCGGGATGCGCTCGCGCTCGTCGCCCGGCACGCGCGGGAACTGGTCGTCCTCCCAGAGTTTGGCGGCAGCCTCGATGGCCTCCTTGCTGCTGGCCACGAAATTCCAGTAGATAAAGCGGCGGCCGTCGGTGGCATCGCCGCCCAGCAGCATCACGCGCGATGGCGCCGTCGCCATCAGCGTGGCCGGCTGCCCGGGCGTCAGCACCACCATGTGCTCGGCCGGCAGCGGCTCGCCGTCCAGGGACACCGCGCCGTCCACCGGGTAAATGCCGCGTTCCGCATGCTCGGCCGGAATTTCTACGCTCGCGCCGGCGTCCAGTTTGATCGCCACGTACAGGGTGCGGCTGAAGACCTTGACCGGCGAAGTCTTGCCGAAGGCATCGCCGGCGATCACCACCATGCGCACCCCTGGCCGCTCGACGCGCGGCAGCGTTGCCGCAGGATGGTGGGAGAAGGACGGTTCGTCGGTTTCGTGCGACTTCGGCAATGCCACCCATGTCTGGATGCCGTGCAGGCGCGCGCCTTCGGCTCGGACGTGATCGGGCGAGCGCTCCGAATGGACGATGCCGTGGCCGGCGGTCATCCAGTTGACGTCGCCCGGCCGGATCGCCTGCTCGCTGCCGAGGCTGTCGCGGTGAATGATCTCGCCTTCGAACAGGTAGGTGACAGTCGCCAGCCCGATATGCGGATGCGGACGTACATCGGCACCCTCTCCCGGCGGCATCTGCACCGGCCCCATATGGTCGAAGAAGATAAACGGCCCGACCGTCTGGGTCGCAGCGGCCGGCAGCAGGCGGCGCACGGTGAAATCGCCCAGGTCGCGCACATGCGGCTTCAGCAAGTGTTCGATAGCAGACATAACTCCTCCAGTGTGAGAGAGGCTCGCAAGCATGCCAGCTTGCCGCCGCTTGCGTCGAGTGTAGGCGCTGGCGAAACGAAGCATTCCATTCGCATGCAGAACCGGCGGCCGCACACGGGCTCTAATCAGAGGTGTGCCAAGCCTCGGGTGTCCCTGACGCCGCTTCATAGCTCGTCAGCTATGTAATATGTAAAGTCGATCGAAGGGAACTATCAAGGCCATTGGGACTCCAATTAGCACTCACCCGGTTGGAGTGCTAAGATGTGTTTCAGTGCCGCCGCCGCTCCCTCTCCCATAAGGAAGCGCGGGGCATGACCCGGCAATCCAACCGCCGGATGCGAAAGGAGCGATTGAGTGAACGCAGTCTTGTCTGCCGACCAAACCCTGACGACTACCCGTCTGCCGACGGCGCCCCATAGCGGGAGCAGCTTTGCGCTGACCTTCCCGGCGACCGTGGGCAATCTCGACAGCTATATCCAGGCTGTCCACCGGATTCCGTTGCTGACCGCGGAGGAAGAGCAGCGCCTGGCGCGCGATCTGCGCGATAACGATTCCGTCGATGCCGCCCGCCAGCTGGTGATGTCTCACCTGCGCCTGGTGGTGTCGATCGCCCGGCAGTACCTGGGCTATGGCCTGCCGCATGCCGACCTGATCCAGGAAGGCAATATCGGCCTGATGAAGGCTGTGAAGCGCTTCGATCCCGAGCAAGGCGTACGCCTGGTCTCGTATGCGATGCACTGGATCAAGGCCGAGATCCACGAGTACGTGCTGAAGAACTGGCGCATGGTCAAGGTGGCGACCACCAAGGCCCAGCGCAAGCTGTTCTTCAACCTGCGCAGCCACAAGCAGGGTTCGCACACGTTCACGCCGGAGCAGGTCGAGGCCGTCGCGCGCGAGCTGAACGTGAAGCCGGAAGAAGTGATGGAGATGGAAACCCGCCTGTCGGGCGGCGACCTCGCGCTGGAAGGCCAGGTCGACGACGGCGAAGAGGAATTCGCCCCCATCGCCTACCTGGCGGACAACCACAACGAGCCGACGCGCGTGCTGGAAGCCAAGCGCCAGGACCGCATGCAGGTCGAGGGCCTGGAAGAAGCGCTGGGCCGGCTGGACGAGCGCAGCCGCCGCATCATCGAGGCACGCTGGCTGAACGTGTCCGACGACGGCTCGGGCGGCGCCACGCTGCATGAGCTGGCCGCCGAGTTCGGCGTCTCGGCGGAGCGCATCCGCCAGATCGAAGCCGCGGCGATGAAGAAGATGAAAGGGGCGCTGCAGGCCTTTGCCTGATCCGGGGCACCCATGCAAAAAGCCGGTCCAGCAGGACCGGCTTTTTTTCGTCTTGGCCACCTCGGTGCGACGTTATGCCGCACCGCGCGGATACCTGAGGCGTCAGGAAAGCAGCTGCTTCAGGTCGTGCGCGATCGGCTCGGGCCCCTGGCCGTGGCGGATGAACAGCCGCAACCGACCCTCCGGATCGAACACATAGCTGCCGGCCGAGTGATCCACCGTGTAGTTGTTGGGCGAGCTGCCCGGCACCTTGGCGTAGAACACCTTGAAGTCCTTGGCCAGCTTCTGCAGCGCGGCGTCGTCGGCCGGGCGCAGCCCCAGGAAGCGCGGGTCGAACGCCGGCACGTACTGCGCCAGCAGCGCCTGCGTGTCGCGCTCCGGATCGACAGTGACGAACAGCACCTGGACACGGTCGGCATCCGGACCCAGCTGCTCCATCACTGCCTTGAGCTCGGCCATGGTGGTCGGGCACACGTCCGGACAATGGGTGTAGCCGAAGAACATCACCACCGCCTTGCCCTTGAAGTCGGCAATGGTGCGGACCTTGCCGTTGTGGTCAGGAAGCGAGAAATCCTTGCCGAAGTCCGCGGCGCCGCTGATGTCGACATTGCGGAACGATGCCTTCTGCTGCCCGCAGGCGGCCAGCGCCAGCGCGAGCGCGGCGAGCAGGGAAAAGCGGCGGAAGGCGGCGAACAGGCCGGAAGCGGGTCTGGGCATGCGCGAAAGCTTGTGGGTAGCGGTCAGCAGTGGAAACGTCGGCGAAAGCACCCAGTATCGCCGATGGCGCCGCAGCGCCGCGCCGGCCGCGACAAGATGCCGCAGCCCGCAGCGTGGCAAGGCAGGTCAGACCTGCGGCACGAACTTGAAGTAATGGTCGACCAGCAGCGCCGCGAACAGCAGCGACAGGTACAGGATCGAGAAGCGGAAGGTGCGTTGCGCCAGCTCGTCCGAGTAGTTGCGGTACATCTTCCACGCGTAGGCCAGGAAGCCGCCGCCCAGCGCCAGCGCGGCCGCCAGGTAGATGTAGCCGCTCATGCCGTAGACGAACGGCAGCAGCGTCGCCGCGATCATGATCAGCGTGTACAGCAGGATATGCAGCAGCGTGTAGCGCTCGCCGTGGGTCACGGGCAGCATCGGCAGGCCCGACTTGGCGTAGTCGGCGCGGCGGTACAGCGCCAGCGCCCAGAAGTGCGGCGGCGTCCACGTGAAGATGATCAGCACCAGGAACCAGGCCTCGGCCGGCACCTCGCCGGCAACGGCGGCCCAGCCCAGCGCCGGCGGCATCGCGCCCGACAGCCCGCCGATGACGATGTTCTGCGGCGTGGCCGGCTTGAGCAGGATCGTGTAGACCACCGCATAGCCCAGGAACGTGGCAAAGGTCAGCCACATCGTCAGGTCGTTGGCGAACTCGTGCAGCATCCACATGCCCGCGCCGCCCAGGATCGCGGAGAACACCAGCGTCTGTGCCGTGGTGATCTCACCCGTGGCGGACGGGCGCCAGGCGGTGCGGCGCATCAGCGCGTCGATCTTCTGCTCGACCAGGCAGTTGATGGCGAAGGCGGCGCCGGCAAGCAGCCAGATGCCGGCGGCACCGCCGATCAGCACGCGCCACGGAACCATGCCGGGCGTGGCCAGGAACATGCCGATGATGGCGCAGAAGACTGCCAGCTGCGTCACGCGCGGCTTGGTCAGGGCGGCATATTGTCGGGACAGGTGCCGTATCCGGCTCAGCTTGCCCAGCGAATGGGGGTGTGTAGCGGTAACCACGGAAGGGGTCTTGTCTTTCATGTGGCGCGGGCAGCGTTCGGCACAGGGGCGGGAGCGCGGGCAGCCCGGGTCGCGAGCCCTATATTGTAGTGGAGGCGGACCAGCAGCAGCAGGAGCACCGCCGCGCCGCCGTTATGGGCGACCGCGGCGACAAGGGGCCAGTCGAACACGATATTGGACATCCCGGTCGCGAGTTGCAGCACCAGCATGCCGAGCAGCCAGCCTGCCTGCCGGTGCAGCCCCTCCAGCCGGCGCGCACGCAAGCCGAACCACGCCAGGTAGCCCAGCACCACGAATGCGAAGCCCCGGTGCACCCAGTGGATCGCCACCAGCGCCGCGTGCGGGATGTAGTCCCCATCGGCCGTCATGCCAAGCTGGCGCCACAGCGTGAAGCCGTGCCGGAAATCCATCTCGGGCACCAGCTGCCCGTTGCACAGCGGGAAATCCGTGCAGGCAAGCACCGCATAGTTGGTGCTGACCCAGCCGCCCAGGAAGATCTGGACCGCCAGCAGCAGCAGGCCGATGCGCACCGGCCAGTGCAGCCGCACCGCCTGGGTCGCGACCGGGTGCGGCGGGTCGCTGCGCGAGCCCAGCCGGATCAGCGCCGCCAGCAGGCCCATGCCCAGCATCAAATGCGTGACCACGATGATCGGCTGCAGCTTCATGGTCACGGTGAACGCGCCGAACGCACCTTGCACGCACACCAGCACCAGCACGCCGGTGGCGAACCACGGCGACTGCTTCAGCTCGCGGCGCTTGACCCAGGCCAGCACCATCAGCGCGATGATCAGCACGCCCACTGCCATGGCGAAGTAGCGATGGATCATCTCGATCCACGCCTTCATCAGCGTCACCGGGCCGCTGGGCAGCGCGGTCTCGGCCGCATGGATCGGCTCCATCGCGGCGTGCGGGTTGGAGTGGCCGTAGCAGCCCGGCCAGTCCGGGCAGCCCAGGCCGGAGTCGGTCAGCCGCGTGAAGCTGCCGAACATGATCAGGTCCAGCGTCAGGAACGCGGTGATCCAGACCAGCTTGCGGTACTTGTTGCGATCGCCCTTGACCAGCACGTAGCTGAGCGGCAGCAGTGCGATCAGGACGCCGATGATGGCCAGTTGCAGCAGCATGCCCGTTCCCTTAGCCGATGCGCGAGACCTTGAGCAGCTTCTTCAGGTCGCCGCTCAGCTTCTTGGGGTCCGGATCCTGCGGGAAGCGCATCATCAGGTTGCCGAGCGGATCCACCAGGAAGATGGTGTCCTCGGCACGCTTGCCCGCTTCGGCCGGCAGCCATTGCTGCGCCACCTGCCGGTCGATGCGCAGGAAACGCACGCCGGCATAGGGCTCGTTGTAGGCGGCGCGCAAGCGCTCGTCGACCTTGCCGTCATCGGTGATCAGCCACACCGGCACGATGCGCTCGCGGTCCTGTCCCTGTCCGGCGCGGATCTGGCGGATGGTGAAGAGCTTTTTGGCGCAGGCTTCATCGCACGCGGATGGATCGGCCGTCACCAGCAGCCACTTGCCGCGGTACTGCTCCAGCGGCACGGCGTTGCCCTGCTCGTCGGTGACGCGCACCGGCGGCATCGGCCGTTGCGGATCGACCAGCGCGCCGTAGTTGGTGGCGCCGCCCCTGGGCTTGATGACGTAGTAGGTGAAGTAAGAGGCGATCACCGGCGAGGCGCACACCAGCAACAGCATCAGCATCTGCAGGCGGCCGCGGCGCGTGCGCGCGTCGATGCGGGGATCCTGCGGCGTGGCCTGGATCGCCGGGGCTGGGTCTTGCTGTGCCATGGGAGTACGTCCGTCCTTTTTCATCTGCAGTCAGGGCTCGTCCGGGAACCTGCCCGGGGCGAGCCTGCCCTTCGTTCATGCGTTGTTGCGGGCCACGGGCGATGCCGCGCGCCGGCGCGCGCGCCAGCCCAGCACAGCCACCAATACCACCGTCAGCGCGGCCAGGCCGAACCACTGGAAGGCATAGCCATAGTGCCGGTCCGCGCCCGCGTCGGCCGGCGCCCAGTCGCGAGCGAGGCCGTCGCCGGTATCGTTGCGCTGCGCTACCACCAGCGGCTGCAGCGCCAGCCCGGTTTCGGCGGCGTAGTCGGCGATTTCCAGGTTCTGGCGGATCTTGCTGCCGGCCTCGGCGCTGGCCGCCTGGCCCAGGCCATACACCCGCGGCACTGCCGCCAGTGCCGTGCCTTCGACGGTCACCTCGCCCTCGGGCGTCGGGAACGGCGCGATCCGGGTGCGGTCCTGTGCATCGCGCGGCAGCCAGCCGCGCAGCACCAGCACCGCCCGCCTGGCGCCTGCACCCCCTTGTGCCGGGCCGATCACCAGCGGCGTGACCACCAGGAAGCCGGCACGGCTGTCGCCGCTGCGGCCACCCGTGCCGTGGGGGCGATTATCCAGCAATACGGTGTGGGCCGTGTCGAAACGCCCCGTGACCCGGACCCTTCGGTCCGTCACAACTTGTGACAGCGGCGCGGCGCCCAGCTCCACCGGCGGCTGCGCCGCCAGCGCCTGCAGCCGCGCGGCGCGCGCCTCTTTCTCGTGCGCGCGGTTGAGCTGCCAGTTGCCAAGCGCGGCGGTCACGGCGATCACCACCAGCGCGGCGGCCAGCGGCAGCACGCCGAGGATGCGGCCCGCCTTCATTGCGCCGACATACCCGGCGGCATGCACGCGGGCACGGTGCGATAATGTGCAGAACCGTCATCCATCGCGGCCACTACTACGAGACTGCGGCAAGCTCCGCTGCCAACCCGCCCCGCCATGCGCTTCGTCATCATCGTCGCCTTCATCCTGATCATCGCCAGCCTGGCCTCCGCCCTGTTCTTCATGATGCGCGACCGCGGCAAGACGCCCAACATGATGCGCTCGCTGATGCTGCGCGTAGGCTTCTCGGTGGCGCTGTTCCTGTTCATCCTGTTCTCGAGCTGGATGGGGTGGATCCACAGCACGGGCATCCGCATGGCGCCCTGACGGGCCGCATGGCTTGAGGCCAGCGCAAAAGAGAAACGCCGCAGGCTGCCGGGCCTCCTGCGGCGTTTCTCTTTTGCGCTGGCGCCGGGCGTCCCGCTGCTGGGACGACCGGCGGGTACGGCAGCTTACAGCCAGTACACCACGACGTAGAGCAACAGCCACACCACGTCAACGAAGTGCCAGTACCAGGCGGCGCCTTCGAAGGCAAAGTGGTGATCCGGCGTGAAGTGGCCCTTGAGCACCCGGCCCAGCACCACCGCCAGCATGATCGCGCCCATGGTCACGTGGAAACCGTGGAAGCCGGTCAGCAGGAAGAAGGTCGAACCGTAGATGCCCGAGGTCAGCTTCAGGTTCAGGTCCTGGTAGGCGTGCATGTACTCGTACACCTGCAGGCACATGAAGATCGCGCCCAGCAGGATGGTCAGCACCATGCCCTGGATCAGCTGGTTGCGCTTGCCGGCCAGCAGCGCGTGGTGCGCCCAGGTCAGCGTCAGGCCCGACATCAGCAGCAGCGCGGTGTTGATGGTCGGGATCGGCCACGGCCCCATGGTCTGGAAAGATTCCACCACGCCGGCCGGTCCCACGTTCGGCCACACCGCGGCGAAGTCGGGCCACAGGATCTTGTTGTTCAGGTCGCCCAGCCACGGCATGGCGATGGCGCGGGCATAGAACAGCGCGCCGAAAAAGGCCGCGAAGAACATCACCTCGGAGAAGATGAACCAGCCCATCGACCAGCGGAACGAGAGGTCGATGTTCTTGCCGTACATCCCGCCTTCGGACTCGCTGATGGCGTCGCCGAACCAGCTCTTGAGCACGAACAGGAACCACAGCAGGCCGAAGACGCACAGGTACGGCGCCCAGGATTGCCCGTTTACCCAACCGGCGGCGCCCGCACCTGTCATCAGCAGGCCGAAGCTTGCGGTGATCGGGTGGCGCGACGGGCCCGGTACGAAGTAGTACGGAGCGTTTGCGCGATTCGCACTCATTCTTTTATCTCCAGCTCAGAGTCTTTGATTCAGTATTCGTTATCCGTGCCGGTTTCCCGGGGCCGCCCGCCTCCTCTGGACGGCCGCGCCGGCGCGGTTGTTTTTCTGCGACTGCCTTGTTGTCTACCCTTCCTGCCTTGCTACCCTGCCGCCTGGCTGACCACCATCCGCACGATGACGATCAGCACCGCGATAAAGACTGCCACGGCGATCAGCCCGGCGATGACCACATGCACCGGGTTCAGCCGCGCCATGTCGCGCTCGTGCTCCGCGCCCTTGCGCAGGCCGATAAACGACCACAGCACCGCGCGCATGGTCTGCGCGAAAGACATCTTCCGTTTGGCGGCGTCCTTCAGTTCGTCCATCGCGCCCCTCGCCTCAGCTGCCCTTGCCCGCCGGCGTCGGTGCCAACTGGCCCTCGGGGGCCTGCGCCACCGGCGTGCCCACCTCGAAGAAGGTGTACGACAGCGTAATGCTCTTCACATCCTTGGGCAGCGCGGGATCGATCACGAACACGACCGGCATCTCGCGCGCCTCGTTCGCCTTGAGTGTCTGCTGCTTGAAGCAGAAGCACTCCAGCTTCTTGAAATACTGGGTCGCCTGCTTGGGGGCGTAGCTCGGGATGGCCTGCGCGGAGATATCGCGCGGCTGCCCGTTGGCCACCTCGTAGACGATGGTCATCATCTCGCCCGGATGCACTTCCATGCTGTTCCTGACCGGACGGAAGGCAAAGGGCCCGCGCGCGTTGGAGTCGAACTCCACCGTGACCGTGCGGCTCTTGTCGACCTGCGTGTTCTTCACCGAGCCGCCATGCAGCTCGCGCGTGGTCACCACGTTGATGCCGGTGATGTCGCAGATCTTCTTGTACAGCGGAACCAGCGCATAGCCGAAGCCGAACATCACGGCGACGATCACCATCAATCGCACCATCATGCCGCGGTTGAAGCGCTTGTCGGCTTCCCGCGCTCCCTGCGCTTCCCTGCCCTGCTGGTCGACGCTCATCTCGCTACCCTGCCACCTCAGCCCAGGAACACCATCTTGGCGAAGAACCCCAAAAAGAAAACCACCACGATCGACAGCAGGATCAGGCCAAGGCGCCGGTTGGCGGCCTTCGGGTCCGGGTGTGATGGGTTTTTGTCTGGAGCCTGCATCGTTTGCTTACCTGCCGGCGCGGGAGGCGGACGCTGCCGCCCCCCGCTGCCTTGTTGCGCAATACCGCTTCAGCGGACCTGCGGGGGCACTTCAAAGGTGTGGAACGGCGCCGGCGACGGCACGGTCCATTCCAGGCCTTCCGCGCCTTCCCACGGCTTGTCCGCGGCCTTCTCGCCGCCACGGTACGACGGCAGCACCACGAAGAAGAAGAAATACACCTGCATCAGGCCGAAGCCGAGCGCACCGATCGACGCAACCGCGTTGAAGTCGGTGAACTGGGTCGGGTAGTCGGCGTAGCGGCGCGGCATGCCGGCCAGGCCCAGGAAGTGCATCGGGAAGAAGGTCACGTTGAAGAAGATCAGCGAACCCCAGAAGTGGACCTTGCCGCGGGCTTCGTTGTACATGAACCCGCTCCACTTCGGACCCCAGTAGTAGAAGCCCGCGAACAGCGCGAACAGCGAGCCGGCCACCAGCACATAGTGGAAGTGCGCCACGATGAAGTAGGTGTCCTGCAGCTGGATGTCGATCGGGGCCACCGCCGGCATCAGGCCGGTGAAGCCACCGATGGTGAACACGAAGATGAAGCCGATCGAGAACAGCATCGGGGTCTCGAAGGTCATCGAGCCGCGCCACATCGTCGCGATCCAGTTGAAGATCTTCACGGCCGTCGGCACCGCGATCAGCATGGTCGCGTACATGAAGAACAGCTGGCCGGTCACCGGCATGCCGGTCGTGAACATGTGGTGGGCCCACACGATGAACGACAGGATGGCGATCGAGGCGGTGGCGTACACCATCGAGCTGTAGCCGAACAGGCGCTTGCGGGCGAACGCCGGCACCACCTGCGAGATGATCCCGAAGGCCGGCAGGATCATGATGTACACCTCGGGGTGGCCGAAGAACCAGAAGATGTGCTGGTACATCACCGGATCGCCGCCGCCGGCGGCCGAGAAGAAGCTCGTGCCGAAATGGCGGTCGGTCAGCACCATGGTGATGGCGCCGGCCAGCACGGGCATCACGGCGATCAGCAGGTAGGCGGTGATCAGCCAGGTCCAGCAGAACATCGGCATCTTCATCAGCGTCATGCCCGGGGCGCGCATGTTGAGGATGGTCACGATGATGTTGATCGAGCCCATGATCGACGACGCGCCCATGATGTGCATCGCGAAGATGGCCATGTCCATGCCCGGGCCCATCTGCACCGACAGCGGCGCGTACAGGGTCCAGCCGGCGGCGGTGGCGCCGCCCGGGGCAAAGAACGAGCCGGCCAGCAGCAGCGCGGCCGGCGGCATCAGCCAGAAGCTGAAGTTGTTCATGCGCGCGAACGCCATGTCGGACGCGCCGATCTGCAGCGGGATCATCCAGTTGGCGAAGCCGACGAAGGCCGGCATGATCGCGCCGAACACCATCACCAGGCCGTGCATGGTGGTGAACTGGTTGAACAGCTCGGGGCGGAAGAACTGCAGGCCCGGCTCGAACAGCTCCAGGCGGATCAGCAGCGCCAGCAGGCCGCCCGACAGCAGCATGATGAACGAGAACAGCAGGTACAGCGTACCGATGTCCTTGTGGTTGGTGGCGAACAGCCAGCGGCGCCAGCCATGCGGGTGATCGTGCGCGTGGTCGTCATGCGCGTGATCGTGCGGATGGGCGAGCGCGTCCGGGGTAGCAGTACTCATCGCAAATGCTCCTCTAATCCTGTTCTGTCTTCAGCGGGTCAGCCTGCGACGCGGTTGTCCGCGAGGCTGGCCTGCTTGGCGCCGGTCTTGTCCGCGGGCTTGGCGTCGGCCTTGGGGGCTTCGCCGCCTGCACCGCCGCCTTCGGGGAACTTGCCCGCGCGGGCACCCACGAAGTCGCCCGGCTGGATCACTTCACCCGTCTTGTTGCTCCAGGCGTTGCGCGTATAGGTCATGACCGCTGCCAGCTCGGTGTCCGACAGCTGCTTCCACGACGGCATGCCGCCCTTGCCTTCCAGCAGGATGTGCATCTGGCCGGCCTTCGGGCCATTGACCAGCTTGGAACCGTCCAGCGCCGGGAAGGCGCCGCCGCCCTTGCCGTTGGGCTGGTGGCAGACCGCGCAGTTGGCGGCATAGACCTTCTCGCCACGGACCTTGGATTCATCCAGCGTCCAGGTCTTGTTGGGATCGTCGGCCTTGGCCATCAGCTCTTTCTTCTTGCCGTCGACCCATTTGGTGTAGTCGGCGTCCGACACCACGCGCACCACGATCGGCATGAAGGCGTGTTCCTTGCCGCACAGCTCGGCACACTGGCCGCGGTACACGCCGATCTTCTCGGCCTTGAACCAGGTGTCGCGCACAAAGCCGGGAATCGCATCCTGCTTGACGCCGAAGGCCGGGATCATCCAGGCGTGGATCACGTCGTTGGCGGTGGTAACGATGCGAATCTTCTTGTTGACCGGCACGACCAGCTCGTTGTCCACCTCCATCAGGTAGGTGTTGCCCTTGGGCTGCTCGTTGTTGATCTGCTCGCGCGGGGTGGTCAGGGTCGACACGAACGAGATGCCCTCGCCTTCGCCCTTCAGGTAGTCATAGCCCCACTTCCACTGGTAGCCGGTGGCCTTGATGGTGATGTCGGAGTTGGTGGTGTCCTTCATCGCGACCACGGTCTTGGTCGCCGGCAGCGCCATCGCGATCACGATCAGGAACGGGACGATGGTCCAGACCACCTCGACCGTGATGCTTTCGTGGAAGGAGGCAGGCTTCGAGCCCTTCGCCTTGCGGTGCGTGAAGATGGAATAGAACATCACGGCGAACACCGCGACGAAGATCACCGTGCAGATGATCAGCATCATCCAGTTCAGCCAGTGAATCTGTTCGGCGATCTTGGTAACGGGCTCGGTCAGGTTGAGCTGGCGCACGGCGGGCCCGCCGGGCATGTCGCTGACCGCGAACGCCGCGTGGCTGGCAAGCAGGGACGCACCTGCCAGACAAGCTGCGGATGCCTTCTTCCACATTTTCATTTGTTATCTACCCAATTTACAGATTCAAATCTGTCCCCGCCGCCGCCCTGCCCCCCTCTCAGAGGTGGCGCAACGCCGCTGCGAGCTCCTGCGCGAACTTGCGTCGCCGGTACGGGTCCACGTAACACCCCACCTGTACCTCACGCCCGCCCGAGCGCAGCGTCACCAGCGCGCGGAGCGATTCACCCAGTTCGACCCGCACCCAGCGCGGGTTGAATTCGTGGCGCGTCACCTGCGTGCCGCTGGCTGTCTCCACGACCAGCATGCCGTCGGTAATGCTGACGCGCTCATAGTCTGTCGCATGGCGCGCATACACAAGCAGGGCGATCCCCAGCCCCGCCAGCTCGATGCTTGCAAACGGCAGCACGAGCCAGGACCCTTGCCACGCGAAAAACAACGCAATGACAAGCGAGACAGTGAGGATCGAGAGGTAAAACCAGCCGACCTGGCGTGGACTCAGCGAGCAATTCCGCTTCATCAGCCAGTCGTGGGGCGGGGGGGGAGGTCCGTCGTGATTTCCGCCGGAGTCACCACCTGCCGTCTGGAATGCGATACCCAAGTCTTGCATCGCCAACCACTCTGCATCGGATGCACACCCGGGACGTTGGCGCCCGGGCTGCACAGTGCAGGTGCAAAACCAGGACGTTCTTGTGCCAGGGGACCACTGCGACAAACTGGCGCATTATAGGGCGCTTCCCATACACGGACAAGGGCGGTCCTTGACCAGGGCGCTTGCGCGCCGCTCGATTCTGTGCCTGCGGAACTGCCCGGGACCCCGCGCCAGCACTCGGTCTGCGGCAATCTGTCGCATGCGCAAGTTAACTCTGTTTTAACCTGTCCTACGGGGCCTGGCACGGCCGATCTGGTCCAGCGGCACCACGGCGCGGCCCTGGTCGTCCAGCGCCTGGCCGCCACGCGGCGCCAGCTTCCACGCATGGCCGTAGACGATCTCGAAGGTCAGCGGGATCACCCCATCGGCGTTGCGGCGCCGCTCCAGCGCCTGCGTCAGCGCCTGGTACCAGCGGCGGCCGCGCAGGCCTTGCGGCAGCGCGCCGGCCGGGCCGCGCAGGCCGCCGAAAGCCTGCACCTCATGCAGCAGCGTAGCGGGCGACTCGTAGGTCACGGTCAGCGTTTCCATGTCCATCACCGGCGTGGACCAGCCGCCGTGGACCAGCATGTCGCCAATGTCGTGCATGTCGACAAAACGCAACGTATGGGGCGCGTCGTCGACTTCGGCAAAGGCCGCGCGCAGTTCGCCCAGGGTGTCGGGGCCGAACAGCGAGAACAGCACCAGCCCCTCGTCGCGCGTCACGCGGTGCCATTCCGGGAATACGCGGTGCGGCTCGGGATGCCAGTGCAGCGCCAGGTTGGACCACAGCAGGTCGAAGCTCGCGGGCGCAAACGGCAGTGTGGCAAGATCGCCCTGCACCAGGTCGAACAGCGGCCGCTTGCCCAGCATGCGGCCGAGCCAGCCCGGATGGCGCTGCGGGTCGCGCTGGCCGGCTTCGGCCAGCATCGCCCCGGAGATGTCGAGGCCGGCGATCTGCGCATCAGGGAAGCGGGCGCGCAGCGCCGCCAGCCCCTGGCCGTGGCCGCAGCCGATGTCCAGCGCACGCTGCGGCGCCAGCCGGATCACCTCCATGCGCTCCTGCATGCGGCGGCCGATCTCGCCCAGCAGGAAGTCCAGCTGGCCGAAGTTGCGGCTGCGCCGGTCGAAGGCGAGCCGGCTCAGGCGCGCGGGCGGCAGGAAGGCATCGGGACCAGCGGAGCTATCGGGGAGATCGGCGGCATGCAGGGACACGGACAGGCAGGGCAGCAAAAAGACCAGGAACCGGCGCGCGCGCCGGACGAACGCGGCCGCCGCGCCCGATGGGCCGCGGCCGGACGGCAAGTATACGCGCGCGCCGCGATGGGCGCCGCGATGGGCGCCAAGTGGGCCCTCGGCGCCTGGCAAGCCGCCGCCCCGGCACTGCTGCCAAGCGCCTGCGCGCTATGCGGCAGCGTGCAGCGCGACGTGGTGTGCGCGCCGTGTGCCGCCGACCTGCTGCGGCCGCTACGGCGCTGCCCCGTTTGCGCGCTGGCGCTGGGCCGCCATGCCGGTTGCGCGGCCTGCGCCGCCATGCCGCCGGCGTTCGACCATGCCTGCACGCTGGGCGACTACGCCAGTCCGCAGGACAACCTGGTACTGTCTCTCAAGTTCGGCCACGCGCTGCCGCTGGCCGACTGGCTGGCGGGCCGCCTCGCCGCGGCGCTGCCGGCGGCTTGGGCGGCGCAGGGGCTGGCGCCGCCCGACCTGCTCGCCCCCGTCCCGCTGGCGCCGCAACGGCTGGCCGCGCGCGGTTTCAACCAGGCCTGGGAAATCGCCCGCCCGCTGGCGCGCCGGCTCGGCCTGCGCGCCGACCCCGTGCTGCTGCAGCGCCGGCGCGATACCGGCAGCCAGCGCGCGCTGGACCTGGCCGCGCGGCAGGTGAACCTGCGCGATGCGTTCCGGCTGACGCGGCCCGCGCGGCTGGATGGGCTGCATGTGGCGCTGGTGGACGACGTGATGACTTCCGGCGCGACGCTGCATGAGGCAGCGCTTGTCCTCAAGGCGCACGGCGCGGCACGCGTCAGCGTGATCGTTGCGCTGCGTACGCCCTAGTCCGGATGACAGCGCCTGGTGCGCGCGTTAAAGTGCGCACCGTTTCTCAAGAAGCTCCGCACATGTTCAACGTCGTCCTGGTCGAACCCGAAATCCCGCCCAATACCGGTAATGTGATCCGCCTGTGCGCCAACACGGGCGCGCAGCTGCACCTGGTCAAGCCCCTGGGGTTCCCGCTCGACGACGCGCGCATGCGCCGAGCCGGCCTGGACTACCACGAATATGCGGCCATGCGTGTGCATGAGAACTGGGATGCGCTGATGGCCAGCGAGCAACCCGATCCCGCGCGCATGTTCGCACTGACCACGCGCGGCTCGACACCGTTCGGCCAGGTGGAATTCCGGCCGGGAGACTGGTTTGTGTTTGGCTCGGAAACGCGCGGGCTTTCACCGGAGCGGCGCGAGTGGTTCCCGCCGGCGCAACGGATCCGGCTGCCGATGCGGCCAGACAACCGCAGTCTGAACTTGTCTAATACGGTGGCGGTGGTGGTGTTCGAAGCGTGGCGGCAGAACGGGTTCGCGGGGGGTAGCTAGGCGCCCTGCCCGGCTACTCCGGCTGCACGCCCGCAGCGCGGATGACCTTGTCCCAGCGCGCTCTCTCGCTGACCATGGTCTGGCGCAGCGACGCCGGCGCAGTCCCGGCAGGCACGAAATACTGCGCCCGCATCTTGTCGCGCACGTCGGCGCTGCCGATGATCGCCACCAGTTCACGATATAGACGGTCGATCACCGCCTGCGGCGTACCGGCTGGCGCCAGCACGGCCTGCCAGGAGATCGCCTCGAAGCCGGGATAGCCCGACTCCGCCACCGTCGGCACCGAGGGCAGCACCGCGGTGCGGCCGGTCGTCGTCACCGCCAGCACGCGCAGCTTGCCCGCATTGACCTGCGGCATCGCTATGGCCGGCACCATGAAGGCCGCCTGCACCTGCCCGCCCACCATCGCAGTCGTGATCTGCGGGAAGCCGGGATACGGCACGTGCTGCAGGTCGAGCCCGGCCATGGCCTTGAGCTGCTCCATTGCCAGGTGCGACGCGCTGCCGTTGCCGGGCGAGCCGAAGTTCAGCGCGCCCGGTTTCGACTTGGCAAGCGCCACGAATTCGCGCAGGTTATTCACCGGCAGCCGCGCGTCGACCACCAGCACATTGGGCGACGTGGCCACCAGCGTCACCGGAGCGAGCTGGCGGAACGGGTCGTAATTGAGGTTGCGCGCCAGCGTTGGGGCGGTCACCAGCGGGCCGTTGATCGTGAACAGCAGCGTATAGCCGTCCGGCGCGGCGCGCGCCACCATGCCGGTGCCGATATTGCCGCCGGCGCCGGGCCGGTTCTCGATCACCACAGGCTGGCCCAGCGCGGCGGCCAGCTTCTCGGTGACGATGCGGGCGATCAGGTCGGGCGACGAGCCCGGCGGGAACGGCACCACCATGCGGATCGGGTGCGCGGGCCACGGTTGCGCCAGCACGCTGGCGGATGCGCCGGCAGCGCAGGCGGCGGCAAGCGCGATCAGCGCGTGTCGGCGGGTAGGCATGCGGAAAATTTAACTTTCTTCAGGAGGATTGGAGCGCGCGCGGGGTCATTCATCGCGCGCATCGCGCTGGAGCAATTGCGCGACCGCATCGGCGACACCCAGGCCATCGAACAGCACGGCGCACACCGCGCGCGCGATCGGCATCTCGACGCCATGCGCGGCGGCCAGCTCGGCCACTGCCTGCGCGCAGCGCACCCCTTCGGCCACGTGGCCCAGGCCGGCCAGGATCTGCTCCAGGCTCTGTCCGGCGGCCAGTTGCTGCCCGACCTTGCGGTTGCGCGACAGGTCGCCGGTCGCGGTCAGGATGAGGTCGCCGACGCCGGCCAGCCCCATGAAGGTCTCGATCCGCCCGCCCAGCGCCAGCCCCAGCCGCGTCATCTCGGCCAGCCCCCGCGTCACCAGCGCGGCCCGCGCATTCAGGCCGAGGCCGAGCCCGTCGCTGGCCCCGGTGGCGATCGCCAGCACATTCTTGACGGCGCCGCCGACCTCGACGCCGGTCAGGTCGTCGCTGCCATAGATGCGCATGGCGTGGTGGTGGAAAGCCTGCTGGACCCGCTCCGCCAGCGACGGCACGCTGCCCGCCACCGTCAGCGCGCACGGCAGGCCTTGCGCGACTTCGCGCGCGAAGCTGGGACCGGTCAGCACGCCGTAGTCGAAGCCTTCGGTGCGGCCGGCGGCGTCCAGTTCGGCGCGCACCATCTGGTGCGGCAGCAGGTGCGTGCCGGCCTCGAAGCCCTTGCACAGCCACAGCATGGACACCGGGCGCGCGCTGCGCGTGGCCAGCCTGCGTGTCATTTCGCGCAGTCCGGAGACCGGCGTGGCGACCACCACGATGCCGTCCGGGTCATCCGCGGCATGGGCCACCGCCTGCTCGAAATCAGCTTGCACCGCCAGCCGACGGGACAGCTTCACCCCGGGCAGATAGGCCGCGTTTTCACCCGTTGCGGCGATGGCCGCCAGTTGCGCGGCATCACGCCCCCACAGCACCACCTCATTGGTGGCCGCGGCATGGCTGGCGAGGGCGGTGCCCCAGGCGCCGGCACCGAGAAAGGTCAGTTTCATGGCAGCTCGATCGGAGAGAAATCAGGCGCTAGTGTCATGAGTTGGGGGTTCGTTGCGGAAATAAGCCTGTCGAGAAGGCGTGCGAGACTAGGAGCGAAGCGCAGCAAGGCTGGAGCCTTGCGAGCATTCGCGACGACGGATCGTGCGTCTTATCGGCAGACTGATGCAACGAACCTCCAAGTCATGACACTAGAACATGCGCACAAGCAAAACGGGGCCGCAGCCCCGTTCCGTAGCATGGCGCGGCAGGCCGCTCGCTCAGTGGCGAGCCTGGCTGCCGTCGGGCATCACGATGCCGCTGTTGCCACCTTCGGCCGCCTGGGCTTCCTGCATGGCCGCCTGCAGGCGTTGCTCGTACAGCGCCTGGAAATTGATTTCCGACAGGTGGATGGCCTGGAAGCCGGCGCGGGTGATCACGTCGGCGATGTTGCCGCGCAGGTACGGGTACAGGATGGTCGGGCAGGCGATGCCCAGCAGCGGGTCCAGCTGCTCCACCGGCACGTTGCGGATATCGAAGATGCCTGCCTGGTGCGCTTCCACCAGGAATGCCACCTTGTCCTGCACCTTGGTCGTCACGGTGCCGGTCACGACCACCTCGAAGATGCCTTCCTGCAGCTGCGAAGCGCCAACGTTGACTTGCACTTCCACCGACGGGGCCTCCGATTCCAGGAAGATGCCGGGCGAATTGGGCTGCTCCAGCGACATGTCCTTCAGGTAGACGCGCTGGATGTTGAAGAAGGGTTGATCGTCCTGCTGGGTGTTTTGCTGGTCGCTCATGAAAGGCTTCCGGGAGGATGGGCGTTGGGCGCGGCGGCGGCATCGTCTGCGAGGCGCAAGGACTGGCCGGTGCCCGGTTGGAAAAGTGGAAAGCGCATATGGTACATGACGCGGGTGGCGATTTCACCCGCGCCGGCGCCTGGCCGGCCAGGAATCAGAGAGTTCTGACCGGCAGCGCGCTCAGGCCGCCAGCAGCGGCATCAGGCCGCCCTTGCGGTCCAGCGCCGAGAGGTCGTCGAAGCCGCCCACATGGGTCTCGTCGATGTAGATCTGCGGCACGGTACGGCGCCCGGTACGCGACATCATTTCTTCGCGCTTGCCCGGTTCGCGGTCGATCAGGATCTTCTCGATCGTCTCGACCCCGCGGGATTTGAGCAGGCGTTCAGCCATATTGCAATACGGGCACACGACGGTGCTGTACATGACGACGCGGGCCATGTGGACTCTCCTTGAATACAATGCGGCGCGCCAGGCGGACCGGGCGCGCTGTGATGGATGCGGCGGAATTGCCTGCGGGATCCGCGACTTCCTGGCCGGGCTTACTTGACCAGCGGCAGCCCCGCCTGCTGCCAGGCGGCGATGCCACCCTCGAGCGCATAGATCTCACTGTAACCGGCTTCTTTCAGCGCTGCCTGGGCCTTGCCCGCGCGCTGGCCGTTCTGGCATACCACGATGATGGGGGCCGCCTTGTCCTTTGCAAGGCCCGCGGCGCGCGACGCCAGGTCGGCCAGCGGGGCGCTCTTGGCCTGGGGCAGGTGGCCCTTGGCGTACTCGGCGGGTTCGCGGATGTCGACCACGACGGCGCCACGCTTGTTGATCAGCTGCGTGGCGGCGGCCGTATTGACGGACTTGGCACCGGTGCTGCGCGAGATCGCAGGCCAGGCCAGCAGGCCGCCGGAGACCACGGCCAGGGCGATCAGGGCGAGGTTGTTGTAGTCGGCAAAGAAATTCACGTTGGCTTTCCGGTAGGTTGGGTCGGCGGCATTATAAAATACGCGGTTTGGCGTCCGGGCCCTGTTGCAACGGGTCACCCGTCATTGTCGCCTGTCCGATACATGGGTGCCCATTAAGCACTTCGGATCAGGTGACGGCGCGGACGCACGCAGGTTATCTACTCTCTCTGGAAGCAGCAGCATGTACAAGCTTGTCCTTATCCGCCACGGCGAATCCACCTGGAACCTTGAAAACCGCTTCACCGGCTGGGTCGACGTCGACCTGACCGATACCGGCGCTGCGCAGGCCCGCCAGTCCGGCAAGCTGCTCAAGGAAGCCGGCTTCGGCTTCGACATCGCCTACACCTCGGTGCTCAAGCGCGCCATCCGCACCCTGTGGCACGTGCAGGACGAGATGGACCTGATGTGGATCCCGGTACGCAACGAATGGCGCCTGAACGAACGCCACTACGGCGCACTGGCCGGGCTGAACAAGGCCGAGACCGCCGCCAAGTTCGGCGACGAGCAGGTCCTGGTGTGGCGCCGCAGCTATGACACCCCGCCCCCGGCGCTGGAGCCGACCGATCCGCGCGCCTCGTACGAGGATCCGCGCTATGCCAATGTGCCGCGCAACGAGATCCCGCTGACCGAATGCCTTAAGGACACGGTCGCCCGCGTGATGCCGTTGTGGAACGAATCGATCGCTCCCGACATCAAATCCGGCAAGCGTGTGGTCATTGCCGCGCACGGCAACAGCATCCGCGCGCTGGTGAAGTACCTGGACCAGATTTCGGATGACGATATCGTCGGACTCAATATTCCCAACGGCACCCCGCTCGTGTATGAGCTGGACGCCGACCTGCGCCCGATCCGCCACTACTACCTGGGCGACCAGGAGGCCATCGCCGCTTCGCTGGCGGCCGTGGCCAACCAGGGCAAGGCGCGCTGACGCCCACCCGGGCAGCCGCGCCGGCGTGCCGGTGTGCGGCTGCCCACCCTGAACCGGGACGTGGCAGGTCCGTTTCTCCGCACGCCCTTATACTGTCGGACACAAGCGCCCCGCGATCCCGCTATTCCGGCCTTCCCGGCGCCGGGCGCCCGCAGCCGGCATAATCCCCATACGTACGATCCGTACACGTTCAGGCAGCCCTCATGCGCAAGACGCTCAAGAACATCAGTCTAGTTTCTGTCGGCCTCGTCGCCGGCGTGCTCGCCACGCTGCAGATCTCGGCGACCGCACAGAACTCATCGGGCCCCCTGCCGCTGGACCAGTTGCGGCTGATGGCCGATATCTTCGGGCAGATCAAGCGCGAATACGTCGAGCCTGTCGATGACAAGAAGCTGCTGACCGAGGCCATCAAGGGCATGGTCGCCAGCCTCGACCCGCATTCGTCCTACCTGGACGAGAAGGATTTCAAGGAACTGCAGGAGGGCACCCGCGGCCGCTTTGCCGGCCTGGGCATCGAGATCTCGCAGGAAGAAGGCCTGGTCAAGGTGATTAACCCGATCGAGGACACGCCCGCGTTCCGCGCCGGCATCCAGCCGGGCGACCTGATCACCCGCATCGACGACAAGCCCGTGCGCGGCCTGCCGCTGGAGCAGGCGGTCAAGCGCATGCGCGGCGAGCCGGGCACCAAGGTCACGCTGACCATCTACCGCAAGAGCGAGGAACGCACCTTCCCGGTCTCGATCACGCGCGCCGAGATCCGCGTGCAGTCGGTCAAGGCCAAGATGCTCGACAACAATATCGGCTGGGTGCGCCTGACCAGTTTCCAGGAACGCACCGTCGCCGACCTGTCGCGCAAGCTGGCCGAACTGGCGCAGAAGAATCCCAACATGAAGGGCCTGGTGCTGGACCTGCGCAACAACGGCGGCGGCGTGCTGCAGGGCGCGGTCGGCGTGGCCGCGGCGTTCCTGCCGGACGACGCCACCGTGGTCTCGACCAACGGCCAGGTGCCCGATGCCAAGCGCGTCTACAAGGCGTCATACAACAACTACCGCCTGTCGTCGCTGGAAGACGATCCGCTCAAGAGCCTGCCCACGCTGTACAAGAAGATCCCGATGGTGGTGCTGACCAACGCCTACTCGGCCTCGGCTTCCGAGATCGTCGCGGGCGCGCTGCAGGACCACCACCGCGCCCAGATCATGGGCAAGACCACGTTCGGCAAGGGCTCGGTGCAGACTGTGCGGCCGCTGACCAACGACACCGGCATCAAGCTGACCATCGCGTACTACTACACGCCGAGCGGCAAGTCGATCCAGGCCAAGGGCATCCGCCCGGATATCCCGGTCGACCAGAACCCCGAGGGCGATCCGGACGACGCGCTGATCACGCGCGAGATCGACACCGAGCGCCACCTGCACAACAAGCAGGAATCGGAACAGCCGGAGATGACCGAGCGCGAGCAGCGCCGCGTCGAGGAGCTGCGCCGCCTGGAAGAAGAGAACGCGAAGAAGACGCCGGAAGAGCGCGAGAAGGAGCGCCGCAAGAAGCCGGTGGAATTCGGCTCGGCCGACGACTTCATGTTGCAGCAGGCAATCGCGCAGCTTAACGGCCAGCCGGTCAAGCGCTCCAAGTCGAAGCTGGAGACCAACCCGCCGGCCGACAATGGCAAGGCGGCGAAGCCGAAGGGTGGCGCCAAGCCGGCCGCCAAACCGGCCGCTCCGGCCCCGGGCAAGCAGCCGCCGGCGAGCGCGCCGATCGGCGAGCCGCTGGGAACGCCTACGGGCAAGGCGCCCTGAAGCGCCGATCCAGACCGCCGGATTCACCATGAGCGACGACGGCCTCAACGACGAACAACTGCTGCGCTACTCGCGGCACATCCTGCTGGACGAGCTCGGCATCGAAGGGCAGCGCCGCTTGCTGGCCGGACACGCGCTGGTGATCGGCGCCGGCGGCCTGGGCGCCGCCGCGCTGCCGTTCCTGGCCTCGGCAGGCGTGGGCCGCATCACCATCGTCGACAACGACGAGGTAGACCTGACCAACCTGCAGCGCCAGATCATCCACACCACCGCCAACGTGGGCCGGCCCAAGGTCGACTCGGCGCGCGAAGGCATGCTGCGCATCAACCCGGGCCTGGACATCGTCACGGTGACGGCGCGCGTGGGCGATGCCGAGCTCGAGCAGCTGGTCGCCTCGGCCAGCGTGGTGCTGGACTGCTGCGACAACTTCGCCACGCGCCAGGCGGTCAACCGCGCGTGCGTGCACCACAAGGTGCCGCTGGTGTCGGGGGCCGCGCTGCGCTTCGACGGCCAGATCAGCGTGTTCGACCGGCGCCAGCCCGAAGCGCCCTGCTACGCCTGCCTGTTCCCGCCGGCAGAGCCCGCGCCGGAAGTGGCCTGCGCCACCATGGGCGTGTTTGCGCCGCTGGTCGGCATGGTCGGCACGGTGCAGGCGGCCGAGGCGCTCAAGCTGCTGGCCGGCGTGGGCGATAGCCTGGCGGGACGGCTGCTGATGGTCAATGCGCTGACGATGGAATGGACCACGATGCGGCTGGCCCGCACGCTGGACTGCCCGGTGTGCGCCGGGCACTGAACGCTCGAATGGGGCTGCCGTTCAGTCCTGCGGCGCCGAGTGCGCGAGCAGCCAGTCGGTGACCGCGGCGCGGTCGCCGCGGAACACGATGCGCGGCTCGCGCTGCGCGCGCTGGTAGGCATACATGGGATCGTAGTAGTCGCGCAGGAGGACCTCGATCCAGCCGCGGTGCAGCGCCACGTCGCCCGACTCGGCCTGCCGCGCCAGCGCCTGCTCCAGCAACGCCGACAACTTGCCATAGCGCGCCCCGCCGAGCCGCGGCGAGATCGCCGCCATGGCGTCGCGCAGCCGAGAGGAATAAGCGTCGAAACCCGTGCCCTCGCCCTGCCCGGCGATGAATTCCGCCGCCAGCCCCTGCACGTAGTCGCGCAGCACGCGCTCCACGCGTTCCTCGAAAGACGCTTCCAACCACACCAGCGGACTGCCCTGCATGCGCTGCGCCAGCGCCTGCGGCACATCGCGGCTGCCGATAAAACGGCCCTCGTCTTCCACCACCAGCGCGCGGAAACGGGCGTCGATATGGCGCAGCACATCGATTGCCAGCGCGTTCTCGAAGTCCACCTGCTGCGGCTGCGCCAGCGCGCGCCTGCCGAAGGCCGAGCCGCGGTGCCGCGCATGGCCCTCGAGGTCGAGCGCGGCCGGCACGTCGGCCAGCACGTCGGTCTTGCCGCTGCCGGTCATGCCGCCGAGCACCAGCCACTGCTGCTCGGCGGCAGCCGCATCGAGGGTGGAAATCAGGAAGGCGCGCATCGCCTTGTAGCCACCCGTCACGCGCGGATAATCGACTCCCGCATCGTGCAGCCATTGCTGCACCAGCTGCGAGCGCAGCCCGCCGCGGAAACAATACAGGTAGCCATCCGGATGCGCACGGGCAAAGTCCGACCACGCGGCGATGCGGGCCGCCTTGCGCTCGCCGGACACCAGCTGGTGTCCAAGCTCGATCGCGGCCGGCTGCCCTTTCTCGGCGTAGCACAGGCCGACGGCGTGCCGCTCGGCATCATCCATCAGCGGCAGGTTGACCGCGCCGGGAAAAGCGCCGCGCGTGAATTCCAGCGGCGCGCGCACATCCAGCATCGGCACGCCGCTGAGGAACAGGCCGCGGAAGTCTGAGGTATCGGCGCGCATGTTGGCCGGCCTCATGCGACCTCGACGGCCAGCGCGGCGCGTGCCACCATTTCTCCGATGGGCGTCAGCGACAGGCCGAGGCGCTGGCATTCGGCCGCAAATTCCGCTTCGCCGGCCAGCTCGACCGCCACCAGCAGCCCGCCGCTGGTCTGCGGATCGCACAGGACTGCGCGCTGCACCTCCGTGAGCGGCGTGATGCGGTGACCGTAGCTGTCGAAATTGCGCTGCGTGCCACCCGGCACACAGCCCTGGCCGATGTAGTCGACCACGTCGTCGAGCACCGGCACCGCGGCATAATCCAGCCGCGCCGTCAGTCCGCTGCCGTCGGCCATCTCGACCAGGTGGCCGAGCAGCCCGAAGCCGGTCACATCGGTCATCGCGCGTACGCCAGGCAGGCGCCCGAAGGCGCTGCCGGGACGGTTCAGCACGCACATCCAGTCGCGCGCAAGATCGCGGTTGTCGGCCCGCAGCAGGCCCTTCTTCTCAGCGGTGGTCAGCACGCCGATGCCCAGCGGCTTGGTCAGGTACAGCCGGCAGCCTGGCGTGGCGGTATCGTTGCGCTTCATGTGGGCGCGCTCGACGATGCCGGTAACGGCCAGCCCGAAGATCGGCTCCGGCGCATCGATCGAATGCCCGCCGGCAAGCGCAATGCCGGCGTCGTCGCAAGCGCGGCGCCCGCCCGCCACCACCTCGCGCGCCACCTCGGGCGGCAGCACGTTGACCGGCCAGCCGAGGATGGCGATGGCCATCAGCGGGTCGCCGCCCATTGCATAGATATCGCTGATCGCATTGGTGGCGGCGATGCGCCCGAAGTCGAACGGGTCGTCGACGATGGGCATGAAGAAGTCCGTCGTCGACACCACTCCCCTGCCGCTATCCGTGCCATCGAGCGCATACACCGCCGCATCGTCGCGCGAGGCATTGCCCACCCACAGCCGCGGATCCAGATGCTGCGCACCGCTGCCGGCGAGGATCACATCGAGCACTTTCGGCGAAATCTTGCAGCCGCAGCCAGCGCCGTGGCTGTACTGCGTGAGACGGATGGGACCTGTGGTCATGGCTGGCTCTGTCGCAGCGTGCCGGCCGGGGAGGAGCCACCACCCGGCCAGGCACGCCTGGATGAAGAAAGGAATTGGAATGAGAAGGGTTACTGCCTACAGCCGGACAACGTGGCAGCGCCGGGTGGCGCCGCGCGGTGGGGCTGGCCGCCTTTGCAGCATACTGCAGCGGCGGCCGCGCCTGGGACGGGCGGCTTACTGCTCGCCCGGCTCCATCTGCGACTGCAGGTAGTTCTGCAGGCCGACCTTGTCGATCAGGTCCAGCTGCGTTTCCAGGTATTCGATGTGTTCCTCGGTGTCGGTGAGGATATCGACCAGGATTTCGCGGCTGACGTAGTCGCCGACCGATTCGCAGTAGGCGATGCCTTCCTTGACGGTCTGGTGCGCGGTCTGCTCCAGCTTCAGGTCGCACTTGAGCATTTCGGGCGTGTCTTCGCCCAGCAGCAGCTTGTGCAGGTCCTGCAGGTTGGGCAGGCCATCCAGCATCAGGATGCGTTCGATCAGGCGGTCGGCGTGCTTCATTTCGCCGATCGACTCCTTGTACTCGACGTCACCGAGCTTTTTCAGGCCCCAGTGGCGGTACATGCGAGCGTGGAGAAAATACTGGTTGATCGCGGTCAGCTCATTCTTGAGCTGGGCGTTCAGATGCTGGAGGACCTTCTTGTCACCTTTCATTCGCGGCTCCTGTTGCATCGGGCCCGCGCAAAAACACGAAGCGGCGCCGTTGGCGCCGCGTGCAGTCGGTGAGAATAGAAAAGCGCAAAACGCGCCGTGAACTGACTTTCAGCTCACATGGGCGCGTTCATGCTACCAGCGCCTTGCGCCGGTCGTTCGCGACTGCCGGGTCCCGAGTGTCCATTATGGTACATGGGCCAGACGCGGAACAGGTAGAAATCTCCACAACCTGGATGCTGGCGAGAGTGGCCTTGGTGACATTGCGCACCGCTGCGACGCCCTCCTGCAACACTTGCTGCGCGCAGTCGCGGCAGCGTCCGCAGCACGTGCCGACGCCAAGCGTCTCGGCGAGTTCGTCAAGGGTCTCGACGCCCAGGTGAGCGGCACCGTGGATCTCACGATCGGTGATCTGGTTGCAGATGCAGACGTACACAAGTCGCTCCATTGGGGCGCGTGGCACCGGCATGCCACTGCGAATGAACGTCAGAATATCAGAGATCGAAAATGATAACAATTCCCATTAGCGACATGGGAACCTTTCTGCACATCGGGTGAGGAAACTGCATAAAGCGTGAAAAGAAGGCGGCGGAAGCAGCACTCATCGAGCCGCTCAAGTGCCTTGCCTGTCGCCTCGCGCCCTCAGAAAACCATGATGTTGTCAGGGTCTGGCGATCTGGCTCAGCGCGGCCGCAAGATCCTCGGGATCATAGGCATTGAGCACCTGGTCGACCAGCGGCCCCAGGTGCTCGCAATTGGCGTGCAGGATTTCCTGCTTGACCCGCAGCAGCTGCGCGGGGTGCATCGAGAACTCGCGCAGGCCCATGCCCAGCAGCAGCCGCGTCATGGAAGGGTCGCCCGCCATCTCGCCGCACACTGCCACCGGAACACCGGCGCGGTTGGCCTCGCGGATGGTGCGCGCCACCAGTTGCAGCACGGCCGGGTGCAGCGGATCGAACAGGTGCGCCACGGCGTTGTCGGCGCGGTCGATCGCCAGCGTGTACTGGATCAGGTCGTTGGTGCCGATGGACAGGAAATCCATCTTGCGCAGGAACAGCGGCAGCAGCAGCACCGCCGCCGGGATCTCGATCATGGCGCCGACCTTCATGCCGGGGTCGTACGGCTCGCCGCGCTCGTCCAGCTGGCGCTTGGCCTTGGCGATCAGCGCCAGGGTCTGGTCGATCTCGCTGGCGTGCGCCAGCATCGGCACCAGCAGCCGCACCGGACCAAAGGCCGAGGCGCGCAGCAGCGCCCGCAACTGGGTCAGGAACATGGTCGGTTCCGACAGCGACCAGCGAATCGCGCGCAGCCCCAGCGCCGGGTTCAGCGCCGTCTCGAAGTCATCGCCCCGCCCGTCGCCCCGGCCATCGCGTCCGTCGCGGCCGTCGAGCGGCTTGTCGGCGCCGATATCGATGGTGCGGATGGTCACCGGCAGCCCGTGCATGGCATCCACCGCGGCGCGATAGGCCTGGAACTGCTCTTCCTCGTCCGGCAGATCGCCGCGCCGGTTCATGAACAGGAACTCGGAGCGGAACAGGCCGACGCCCACCGCGCCCGCAGACAGCGCGGCGCCGGCGTCCTCGGCCATCTCGATATTGGCGAGCAGCTCGATCTCAAGCCCGTCCAGCGTCACCGCAGGGGTATGGCGCAGCCGCTGCAGGCGCTTCTTCTCCAGCGCGCGCTCGCTCTGCCGGTGGCGGTATTCCTCGAGGATGATGGCGCTTGGGTCGACGATCACCAGCCCGGCATCGCCGTCGATGATGATCCAGTCGTCCTGGCGGATCAGCTCGCTCGCACTCTGCACCCCCACAGCGGCCGGGATATCCAGGCTGCGCGCGACGATGGCGGTGTGCGAGGTGCGCCCGCCCAGGTCGGTGACAAAGCCGTGGAAAACAGTGTGCCGGAACTGCAGCATGTCGGCCGGGGCGATGTCGTGGGCCACCACGATCACGCCCGGCGCCGGTTCGCCGTCGGCCGCCAGTGCCGGCACCGGCGCCGGTACCAGCACGGGGGCGCCGGCCAGCGCCTTCAGGATGCGCTCGACCACCTGCTGGATATCGGCCTTGCGCTCGCGCAGGTATTCGTCCTCGATCTCGTCGAACTGGCGCATCAGTTCTTCGAGCCGCGTGGTGAGTGCCCACTCTGCGTTGTAGCGGCGGCCCCGGATCAGCGCCTCGGGCTCGCGTGCCAGCGCCTCGTCGTCGAGGATCATCGCATGCACGTCGAGGAAGGCGCCCATTTCCTCGGGCGCCTCGCGCGGCAGGTCGCGCTTGAGCGCCGCCAGTTCCGCGCGCACCGCGGCGCGGGCGGCGCGCAGCCGCTCGACCTCGGCGTCGAGCTGGTCTTCATCGACCAGGTAGTGCGACACGTCCAGCGCCGCGGGCGCGAGCAGGTGCGCGCGACCGATGGCGACGCCGCGCGAGACCGGGATGCCGTGCAGGGCGAAAGGCATGTACCGCTCCGTCAGGAACGTTTAAGAATTCGAAGTTGCGGGACCGGGGCCACCGGCCTCACTCTCCCTCACCAAAACGGTTGGCGATCAGCGCCAGCAACGCGTCCATGGCCTCCTGCTCGTCGGGCCCGTCGGTCTCGAGGGTCACCGTGGAGCCGATGCCGGCCGCCAGCATCATCACGCCCATGATGCTCTTGGCATCGACCTGGCGACCATTGCGGGACATCTTGACCTGGCTGACGAAGCTGCCTGCGAGCTGGGTCAGCTTGGCGGACGCGCGTGCATGCAGTCCGAGCTTATTGATGATGGTGGTGTCCCTCTGCAGCATATTTGTCGGGATGGTTGGCGGTTTGGTTCTGTACGGTGGTGGTGCCGATCTGCAGCACGCCCTGCGAGCCGCCGGCCAGCGCCTTGTTGACGAGCTGGTCGAGCTTCTCGGAGCGGTAGCAGATGGCGCGCACGAGCATGGGGAGGTTGACGCCGGCGAGCACGCGCACGCGGCCCGGCTCGGCCAGGCGCGCGGCGATATTGGCCGGGGTGGCGCCGAAGATATCGGTCAGGACCAGCGCGCCGTTGTCTTCGCAGACGGCGGCCAGGCGGCGCCTGGCCTCGGCCAGCACCGCGGCGGGGTCCGCGTCGGGAAGGACGTCGATGGCTTCCAGCCGCTGCGGCTGGCCGCAGTAGACGTGGGCGGCGCAATCGCGCAGGGCCGAAGCCAGCGGGGTGTGCGCGATGATCAGGATGCCTGCCATGATGGTGAATCCGTTGGATTGCCCAGATTGTAGCAGGCGGCCCCCCGCGCTCCCGCTGCCAGCCGGGATGGTTCCGCTCAGCTGCCGGCGGCGCCCACGGCGTGTTCCAGCGCGTCGATGAACATCGCCGCGACGTGGAACCCGGTTTGCTGGGTGATTTCCTGGAAGCAGGTCGGACTCGTCACATTGACTTCAGTCAGGTAGTCGCCGATCACGTCCAGGCCCACCAGCAGCAGGCCCTGTTCCCACAGCCCCGGCGCCAGCGACTCGGCGATCTCGCGGTCGCGCTGGCTCAGCTCCTGCGCGCGGCCGCTGCCGCCGGCGGCCAGGTTGCCGCGCACCTCGCCGGCCATCGGTACGCGCGCCAGCGAATACGGCACCGGCACCCCGCCGATCAGCAGGATGCGCTTGTCGCCGTCCTTGATCGCCGGGATATAGCGCTGCACCATCAGGGTGCGGGCGCCGTCCTGGCCCAGCGTCTCGACGATGGCGGCCAGGTTCATGCCGTCCTTGCCCACCCGGAACACGCCCATGCCGCCCATGCCGTCGAGCGGCTTGACGATGATGTCGCGGTGCTCGGCATGGAAGTCGCGGATACGCGCCAGGTCGCGCGTGACCAGCGTCGGCGTGATGAATTCCGGATGCTGGGCGATCGCCAGCTTCTCGGAATGATCGCGGATTGCGCGCGGCTTGTTGAACACGCGCGCGCCCTGCTGCTCGGCCAGTTCCAGCAGCCAGGTGCTGGTGACGTACTCCATGTCGAACGGCGGGTCCTTGCGCATCAGCACCGCGTCGAAGGCGGACAGCGGCTCCAGCGCGCTGTTGCCTTCACGGTACCAGGCCTGGTCGTCCCCCGTCAGGTGCAGGCGCGTGGCCAGCGTCTCGACGGTGCTGCCCGACAGGCACAGCTGCGGCTGCAGGCACCAGTACAGCTCGTGGCCGCGCGCGGCGGCCTCGGTCATCATGGCGTAGGTGGAGTCCTTGTAGGTCTTGAAGGTCTCCAGCGGATCGGTGATGAAGAGGATGCGCATCAGTCAGGGCTCGTCAGGAGGTCGTCACAGGATCGGGTTCGGGTCAGTCTTTTCGAGTTCGATCGACGCCGCCAGCAGCGCCAGCCGCGCCACCACGCCGTACATGTAGAAGCGGTTCGGCACCGCCGCGCCCGGCTTGGCGTGGGTGTCGGGAATACCGTTGGGCGCGAACGCCAGCGGCACGAAATGCATGCCCGGTGCGTTCAGGTTCTCGTCGTTGCCGCGGCCGGTATGCACGCGGTAGAAGCCGCCCACCACGTAGCGGTCGATCATGTAGACCACCGGCTCGGCCACCGCCTCGTTGATCTTCTCGAAGGTGTGCACGCCCTCCTGGATGATGACGTCGCTGACCTCCAGGCCTTCCTTGACCACGCTCATCTTGTTGCGCTCTTTGCGGTTCAGGCCCTTGACCTCGGACGGGTCGCGCACGGTCATGATGCCCATGCCGTAGGTGCCGGCATCGGCCTTGACCACCACGTACGGCGTTTCCTTGATGCCGTACTCGCGGTACTTCTTGGCGATCTTCTTCAGCACACCTTCGACCGCGTCAGCCAGCTCTTCCTCGCCCACGCGCTCATGGAAGTTCACGCCGCTGGTGCGGGCAAAGTACGGGTTGACCATCCATTGGTCGATATCGATCAGCTTGGCGAACTTCTTCGCCACCTCGTCGTAGGCGGCAAAGTGGCTGCTCTTGCGGCGGGTCGACCAGCCGGCATGCAGCGGCGGCAGCAGGTACTGCTCGTTGATGTTCTCAAGGATCGGCGGGATCCCGGCCGACAGGTCGTTGTTCAGCAGGATCGAACAGGGATCGAAGTCCTTCAGCCCCAGCCGGCGGCCCTTGGTGCCCAGGCGCGCCAGCGGCTCGACCACCAGCGTCTGGCCGTCGGGCAACTCGATCGGTGTCGGCTCGGTGATTTCCTCGGACAGCGAACCAAGGCGCACATTCAGCCCCGCCTGGCGCATGATCAGCGACAGCCGCGCCACGTTCTGCAGGTAGAACATGTTGCGCGTGTGACGCTCGGGAATCAGCAGCAGGTTCTTGGCATCCGGGCAGATCTTTTCAATCGCCGCCATCGCAGCCTGCACGGCGAGCGGGAGCATTTCCGGGGCCAGGTTGTTGAAGCCGCCCGGGAACAGGTTAGTGTCGACCGGCGCCAGCTTGAAGCCGGCGTTGCGCAGGTCCACCGAACAATAGAACGGGGGCGTATGCTCCTGCCATTCCAGCCTGAACCAGCGCTCGATCGACGGGGTGGCGTCCAGGATCTTCTTCTCCAGTTCGAGCAGAGGACCGTTCAGCGCGGTGATGAGATGCGGGACCATATCCATCCTATAGATCGTCTTTATCGTTCGCCCCGATTGTAGAGGAACGGCCAAACAGGCGCTGGCACACTCCTGATAAGGATATGCAGGCCATGGCATAAGGGATAACGATATGGGGACGCCGCGCGGGAAATAAAGGGCCGGGGAAAGGCCAATGGCAGCGGGCAAAAAAAAGCGCGGCATGGCCGCGCTTTTAAATGGCCTGACAGATACGGGGAGCGTTTCTGCAGGTGGAGGAAACTGCCTCACTGGCAATGTATGTGCCCCGGACATTAAAGACAATTGAAGCTTTTTAAGATCGGAGTTAAGCACTTTGCGAAAAACCCGCGCGCGTGCCGGGGGAATCGGCTGCCAACCCGCGCCGCCATTGGGCTGGCGGCTTTTGCGAGTATTCTCCGCGCGGCCGCCCCGCAGTCCGGGGTTGCGTGGCGGCCGGCCATAATGTCCGCTTTACAAGACGAAAAAAGCCCGGCACGCGGCCGGGCGAAACTCCTGAGAGACGATTCCCAATCAGCTCTCCAGCACAACACCTTTGGCTTCAGGCTTCATATGCGGTCTCGCCGTGCGAGGTGATATCCAGGCCCTCGCGCTCTTCATCTTCCGGCACCCGCAGGCCGATGAGCATGTCCACTAGCTTGTAGGCCACGAAGGACACGATGCCCGACCACACCACCGTGGTCAGCACACCCTCGAACTGGATCCACAGCTGGCCGGCAATCGAATAGTCTTCGGCCACCTTGTTGGCCACGTAGTCGTAGATGCCGGTGCCGCCCAGGCTCGGCGCCGCGAACACGCCGGTCAGCAGCGCGCCCACGATGCCGCCCACGCCGTGCACGCCGAACACGTCGAGCGAGTCGTCCATGCCCAGCATGCGCTTCAGGCCGGTCACGCCCCACAGGCACAGCAGGCCAGCCACCAGGCCCATCGCGATCGAGCCCATCGGGCCGACAAAACCAGCTGCCGGGGTGATCGCCACCAGGCCGGCCACCGCGCCCGAGGCACCGCCCAGCATCGACGGCTTGCCCTTGCCGATCCACTCGCCGAAGGTCCACGCCAGCACCGCGGCGCAGGTCGCCAGCAGCGTGTTGACGAAGGCCAGGGCGGCACCGGCGCTGGCTTCCAGGCCCGAGCCGGCGTTGAAGCCGAACCAGCCGAACCACAGCAGCGAGGCACCGACCATGGTGAAGGTCAGGCTGTGCGGACGGATCGCCTCGCGGCCGAAGCCGATGCGCTTGCCGAACAGGTACGCGCCCACCAGGCCCGCCACGGCGGCGTTGATGTGCACCACGGTGCCGCCCGCGTAGTCGAGCGCGCCCTTCTGGAACAGCCAGCCCGACTTGGCGGTCGCGGCAGCGCCGGCGGCAGCGTCGGTGTAGGCGTCAGGACCCGGCCAGAACCAGACCATGTGCGCCATCGGGATGTAGGCGAAGGTGAACCACAGCACCACGAACACCAGCACGGCCGAGAACTTGGCGCGCTCGGCGAAGGCGCCGATGATCAGGCCGCAGGTGATGCAGGCGAAGGCGCACTGGAAGGCGAAGAAGCCCAGTTCCGGGATCACCACGCCCTTGCTGAAGGTGGCCGCCATGGCTTCCACCGTCAGCCCCTTCATGAAGAGCCGGTCGGTGCCGCCGAAGAAGGCGTTGCCCTCGGTGAAGGCGAAGCTGTAGCCGTAGATCGCCCACAGCAGCGCCACCAGCGAGAAGATCACCAGGCACTGCATCAGCACCGACAGCATGTTCTTGGAACGCACCAGGCCGCCGTAGAACAGCGCCAGGCCCGGCAGCGTCATCAGGATGACGAAGGCGGTGGCCACCAGCAACCAGGCCACGTCGCCCTTGTTGGGCTGCGGCGCGGCCGGTGCGGCGGCGGCTTCAGCAGGAGCGGCCGGAGCCGCCGCCGCTGGGGCGGCAGCCGGCGCGGCCGCTGGTGCCGCCGCAGCGGCGGCGGGAGCGGGGGCCGCCGAGACGGCCGGGGCCGAAGCCTCCGCCGCCGGCTTGTCCTGTGCGGCGGCCGGCGCGGACATGCCCACACCGGCCGTGCCGATGGCCAGCGCCATCGCGCCCGCCGTCAGGAATCGCTTGATCCAGGTTTTCATGTGATTAACCTCTGTCTCTATGCTGTCTTGGGTCACAGGGCATCGCCGCCGGTCTCGCCGGTGCGGATGCGGATGACTTGCTCGATCGGTGCCACGAAGATCTTGCCGTCGCCGATCTTGCCGGTGCGGGCCGACTTCTCGACCGCCTCGATGGCGCGCTCGACCACGTCGTCGGGCACGGCCACCTCGATCTTCACCTTGGGCAGGAAGTCGACGATGTACTCGGCGCCGCGGTACAGCTCGGTATGGCCCTTCTGGCGGCCGAAGCCTTTCACTTCGGTCACGGTGATGCCGGACACGCCCACGTCCGACAGCGCTTCGCGCACCTCGTCGAGCTTGAACGGCTTGATGACTGCGATGATGAGTTTCATCCGGATTCTCCTTGGGGCAGGCTCTGCTCCGGCCAGCCCGGCCTGCAGCGGTGATTAGAAAGTCTTGGTGATCGAGGCCCAGGCCGTCGCCTTGCCGAGGTAGCGGCCGCGGTTGGCGCTGGTGTACGCCACTTCCTTGGCATTGGTGTCGACGTAGGCCACCGCCAGCGCGAAGCCCTTGCCCAGGTCCTTGGTCAGGCCGATCTTCCAGTCGGTGTAGGACGCGTCGCTGTTGTGCTTGACGCCCTGGTAACCGACGTGCGCGTTCAGCGTCAGGTCCCAGAAGTTCAGCGGCACGTTGGCCGTCAGGTCGACGTAGTAGCTGTTCTTGCTGTCGGCCCAGCCGAACAGGTTTGTGACCGAATGCGAGTACTTCAGGAACACCGGTCCCCAGCCGATGCCGGCATACAGCTCGGTGGTGTACGGGCGCGGGTTGTTGTAGCCGCCCGGGTAGTAGTACTCGAGCACGCCCAGGTCGTAGTTCAGTTCCACGCCCGACACCTTGAAGGTGTTCTTGAAGCCGCCGTAGAAGTCCATCTCGACCGGCGCTGAAACTGCCGGGTTGGCGTCCTCGAGCCAGCTGATGCTCGAGTTCCAGTTGCCCACGTAGAAGCCGCTCTCATGCGCGTAGTCGAAGCCCCCCTGGATGGCCGGACGCAGGTTGGTCTGGCTGATGCCGCGATAGCGGTAGTCAGAGACCAGCGACACGTTGGCCGTGAAGGTGTGCGGCGATGCCGGCTCGGCAGCGGCGGCAGCGGGCGCCGGAGCCGCGTCGGTGCTCTGCGCAACGGCCGTGACGGCGGCGCTGGACAGGACGACCGCGCTGACTGCAAGGGCCAACTTCTTCATGGATTTTTTCTCCTTTTCCTTGATGGCTCGGATTTCGTTTGTTTGTATTTCGGTGAGGCAGGCGGCATCACTACTGCAACTGCCGTGCCAGCCGATCGGAAAGCGCACGGCGCGGGCAGGCCTCGCCCGTCGCAGTGAGCCGGCAGCGACCCACACCTCTCTTGAATCTGCCTTGCAGCCAAGGCAAATCACGTTAAAAGGTGTAAAGACGGACACGCCGGAGCTTTCGTCCACGTGCAGTAGGGGCGATAATCGAATTCTGACGGTGGCTGCGCGCGGCCCGGCCGCGAGGCTCCGCCCGTATTGGGGGCGCCCTAAACCTGTGCGAAAGCGCGCTATACGCCAGATGCCCACCGGGATTGGCACCAGTTAGGTGCGCAAAGGAGAAACCATGAAACCGACCGATCTCTTCAACGACCTGCAGAACAAGGTCAGCGAGGCGCTGCGCAATTCGCCTGCAAGGGACATCGAGAAGAACGTGCGCAGCATGATGACGCAGGGCTTCGCCCGGCTCGACCTGGTCACCCGCGAGGAATTCGACGTCCAGTCGCAGGTGCTGGCCCGTACCCGCTCCCGGCTCGAAGAGCTGGAAGCCCGCGTGGCCGAGCTGGAGCGCCGCGCAGGCATCCCGCCGGGCGCCGGCGCGGTGGACTCGACCGGGGGCGCATGAAGCCGTCGGTCAGGCTTCGCTCCACCAGCCTGTCTGAAGGCCGCCAATGCTGGCGGCCTTTTTCGTTAACAAATCGGCGACAGTCCGATCCCTTGGGAGGCCCGGCATGAGCCTCGCCGTCCTGGGCAGCCGGGCTCTGACCGGCATCGCGGCGCCGCCGGTGCGTGTCGAAACCCATCTGGCCAACGGCCTGCCGGTATTCACCATCGTCGGCCTGGCGGACACCGGCGTGCGAGAGAGCCGAGAGCGCGTGCGCGCCGCCATCCTCAACAGCGGCTACGAGTTCCCCAACCGGCGCATCACTGTCAACCTGGCGCCGGCCGACCTGCCCAAGGAATCCGGCCGCTTCGACCTGGCGATCGCGCTCGGCATCCTGGCCGCCAGCGGCCAGATCCCGGCCGATGCGCTCGACCATCATGAATTCGCCGCCGAGCTGTCGCTGTCCGGCGAGCTGCGGCCGGTGCGCGGCGCGTTGGCCATGGCGATGGGGCTGGCGCAGGACAACGCCGTGCGCCACGCTGCCGGCGCCGCCCCATGCGCTTTCCTGGTGGCGCGCGACAACGGTCCCGAAGCGGCATTGATCGAAGACCTGCCAGTCCACGCCGCCGTCACGCTGCGCGAGGTGTGCGAGCACCTCGGTGGCCGGCCGGACGCCCGCCTGCCGCGCGCCGCCCCCGCCGCGCTGCCCAGGTCGGTCGCCAGCGGCCCCGACATGCGCGACGTGCGCGGCCAGGCGCAGGCGCGCCGGGCCATGGAAGTGGCCGCGGCAGGCCAGCACTCGGTCTTGCTGGTCGGCCCGCCTGGCACTGGCAAGTCGATGCTGGCGCAGCGCCTGCCGGGCCTGCTGCCGCCGATGTCGCTGCAGGAGGCACTGGAATCCGCCGCGGTCATGAGCCTGACGCCGGGCGGCTTCCGTACCGCGCTGTGGGGCCAGCGCCCCTGTCGCGCGCCGCACCACACCGCGTCGGGCCCGGCCATGGTCGGCGGCGGCGGCAACCCGCGCCCCGGCGAGATCTCGCTGGCGCATCACGGTGTCCTGTTCCTCGATGAACTGCCGGAGTTCGACCGCCGGGTCCTGGAAGTCCTGCGAGAGCCGCTGGAGTCGGGCCGCATCACCATCGCGCGCGCCAACGGACATGCCGACTTCCCTGCCAGCTTCCAGTTTGTGGCGGCGATGAACCCGTGCCCGTGCGGCTACCTGGGCCATCCCGACCGCCCCTGCCGCTGCACGCCCGACCAGGTGCGGCGCTACCAGTCGCGCATTTCCGGGCCGATGCTCGACCGGATCGATTTGCAGGTGGAAGTGCCCGCCCAGGACCAGGGCGAGATGCTCGACGGCCCGCCAGGCGAACCCAGCGCCGCGGTGCGCGAGCGCGCGCTGGCGGCGCGCATGCTGCAACTGGCGCGGCAGGGCAAGCCCAACAGCGAGCTGGGCGGACGCGAGATCGAGCAGCACTGCCAGCTGGAACCGCAGGCACAGGCGCTGCTGCGCGGGGCGATGGTGCGGCTGTCGTGGTCGGCGCGCTCATACTTCCGCGTGCTGAAGGTGGCGCGCACGATTGCCGATCTGGAAAACGCGGCGGTGCTGACAGCCGCGCACGTTGCCGAGGCGATCCAGTATCGGCGGGCGCTGCGGATGGCGCCGGGCTAGGCGCGCCCCCTCATGCTTCCTCCGACCACTGCACGCCCTCCCGCGCCATGAATGCCGACGACGCCGCCGGCCCCCACGTGCCCGCGGTATAGGGCCGCGGCCCTTCGTCCTGCTGCCGCCACGCCTCCAGGATCGGGTCGACCCAGGTCCATGCGGCCTGCAGCTCGTCATGCCTCACGAACAACGCCAGCCGGCCGCGGATCACGTCGAGCAGCAGCCGTTCATAGGCCTCGGCGCGCCGCGTGGTGAAAGCCGAGTCGAGGTTCAGCGCCAGGCTCAGCGGCTTGAGCTTCATGCCCTCGCCTGGCTGCTTGACCATCAGCGTGAGCCGCACCGATTCCTCCGGCTGCAGGCGGATCACCATGCGGTTGGGCTGCAGCGTGCTGCCGCTGTCGAAAATCGAATGCGGCACCTCGGCGAAGTGGATCACCACCTCGGACACGCGCTCCTGCATGCGCTTGCCGGTGCGCAGGTAGAACGGCACCTTGTTCCAGCGCCAGGTCCCCAGCTCGGCGCGCATCGCGACAAAGGTCTCGGTGTGGCTGTCGGGCGGAATGCCGTCTTCCTGCAGGTAGCCGCGCACCAGCTCGCCGGCGATCGCGCCCGCTGTGTACTGGCCGCGCACGGTATTGCGGCGCACGTCCTCGACCGACATCGGCCGCAGCGAGCGCAGCACCTTCAGCTTCTCGTCGCGCACCGCGTCCGAGTTCAGCGACGCGGGCGGCTCCATCGCCAGGATGCTGACCAGCTGCAGCAGGTGGTTCTGCACCATGTCGCGCATCGCGCCAGCTTCGTCGTAGAAGCCGCCGCGCGTACCCACGCCCACGGTCTCGGCCACGGTGATCTGCACGCTGCGCACGAATGGCGTGCGCCACAGCGGCTCGAAGATCGAGTTGCCGAAGCGCAGCGCCATCAGGTTCTGCACCGTTTCCTTGCCGAGGTAATGGTCGATGCGGTAGGTGCGGTCTTCGCTGAAATGGCGGCGGACCACTTCGCCGATGGAAATCGCCGAGGCCAGGTCGACGCCCAGCGGTTTCTCCAGCACCAGGCGCGTGTCGCCGGCGATCAGACCATGGCCGGCGAGGTTGTCGCAGGTCGCGGCGAACAGCCCAGGCGGCATCGCCATGTAGAAAATGCGCAGCGCGTCGTTGCGCAACTGCGCCGCCAGCGCGGGATAGTCGCCAGGCTGCGACGCATCCAGCCGCACGTAGTCGAGCCGCTGCAGGAAGGCCTGCCACTTGGCCGGATCCAGATAGCGCGCATCGACAAAGCCCTGCGCACTCTCGTCGGCGAAACGGGCAAAAGCCTCGGCATCCCCGGGATGGCGGCCCACGCCGATGATGCGGGTGCCGTCGGGCAGGTTGCCGTCACGATGGCACATGTACAGCGAAGGCAGCAGCTTGCGCGCCGACAGGTCGCCGGCGCCGCCGAAAATGACGAGGTCCAGCGGCCGCGGATCGGCGCTGCCGAAGGAAGATGCGGAACGGGTGGATTGCATGGCGGGCTCCTTGCATGCCGGCGGCATTGGCGGAATGGGAAAGGGTTCAGCGCGTCCCGGTCAGTTTGCGCAGGTATTGAGCATTGTCGACACAGCATTCTCCTTCGGCATACACGCTGCGCACCGACAGCGCGCGGTCGAGCACAACCACGTCGGCCCAGCAGCCGGGAGCAAGCGCGCCGCGGTCGGTCAAGCCCAGGTACTGCGCCGGATACAGCGACACGCGCCGCGCGGCATCCTCCAGGTCGAGCCCGATCGCCACGAAATTGCGCAGCGCCTGGTCCATCGTCAGCACGCTGCCGGCCAGCGTGCCGTCAGCCAGCCGCACGCTGCCGTCCGACTTGTACACGGTCTGGCTGCCGAGGTGATAGACGCCGTCCGGCATGCCCGCCGCGGCGGTGGCATCGGTCACCGCATACAGCCGCGGGATCGCTCGCAAAGCGGCGCGGATGGCGCCGGGATGCACATGCACCAGGTCTGGGATCAATTCGGCGAATTCGGCATGCGCCAACGCCGCCGCGACCATGCCCGGCGCGCGGTGCTGCAGCGGCGTCATGGCGTTGAACAGGTGGGTAAAGCCAGACGCGCCGGCCTCGAGCGCGGCGACTGCGTCTTCATACGTGCCCAGCGTATGGCCCAGCTGCGCGCGCACGCCGCGCTTAGCCAGCATGCGGATGATGTCGAGGTGGCCAGGCAGTTCAGGCGCCAGCGTCACCACGCGGATCGGCGCCGAGTCCAGGTACTGCTCCAGCTGGCCCGGCGTGGCGATTGCCGACGCGTCGGGCTGCGCGCCAAGCTTGCCGGGATTGATATACGGTCCCTCCAGGTGCACCCCGAGCATGCGGGCCGCGCCGGGCGGCCGCGCGCGGCTGGCGCGCTCCAGTCCCTGCAGTGCCGCCAGCAGCACCTCCGGCGGCGCGGTCATGGTGCTGCCCAGCAGGCTGGTGGTGCCGTAGCGCACATGCGCACGCAGGATCGCCGGCACCGCCGCCTCGCCATCCATGAAATCTTTGCCGCCGCCACCGTGGTTGAGCAGGTCGACAAACCCCGGCAGCACGTACGGTGCATCGTTGCCGTCTGGCGTGGCAGGCACGCAGTCGATGCGCTCGATGCGCCCGTCCGGGCCGGCGTGGATCTCGCCGAAGACCCAGCCGGCAGGCGTCAGGATATTCCCTTTCATGGCAGTCCTCCCCACATCACCGGCGAACAACGCGACCGTGCCGTATGGCGAGGTGCGCTTCCACCACTCATACTTTGCGCCGAGTGTGACAAGCGTGCATGGACTTCGAGCGCCGCCGCGGGAGCCCGTGGCGCGGCAATTGCGGGAGGGGAAGGAAATCGTCAGGCTGGCCCGGCTGCCACGAACGGATCGGCAAGCCGGTGCCACGCGCCGTCATCGCCGGCCAGGAAATGGCTGCGCGCCCGGATGTCGCCGCGGACGAGCCGCTGCTGCATAGCTTGCGCACCGGCAACAGCCATGGCAACCAGCCGGTCGAGCTGACCGACGGGTCCTGCCTGAAAGGCTTCCGCGGACCGAAGCAGCTGTTTCAGCTGTAAGGCGCGGCGACGGGCGGTTCGACCGGGGGCGGGATCGGATCTTCTTCCGGCGGCAGCGGCAAGTCGGGTGGCACGCCGGGCGGCGACGGTTCTTCCACCGGGGGCACGGTATGGCGCGGCATCATGCGCGCGCCGGCGCGGGGGGTCGGCAAATCGGGCATACGGGGATCTCCGTGGCCGGGGGCACCCCCTCATTGAAGCAAACCCGGCGCGCACGCGCCAGTGCTGCGGCTCAGGCGTGCTGCCGGCGCACGAAAAACAGCGCCGCGCCAACCGCCATCAGCACGCTGCCGAAGACGCGGTTCTGCCAGCGCACCGCGCGGGCGTTGCGGAACAGGCCCTGCATGCGCGAGGCCAGCAGCGCGTAGCCATGCATCACTATCAGGTCGACGCAGCACATGGTCAATGCCAGGATTGCCAGTTGCGGCGCGAGCGGGTGGTTGGGGTCGATGAACTGCGGCAGCACCGCGACCATGAAGATGATGCCCTTGGGATTGGTCACGTTGGTCAGCAACCCGGTGGCGAAGCGGCGGCGCGCGCTCATCACCGAGACGCGCACAGGACCGGCGCCCGCGGCGCCGTCGCCGCCGCTTTCGACCCTCGTGCGCCACTGCTGCACGCCCAGGTAGATCAGGTACAGCGCGCCAACGGTCTTGACCACCATGAAGGCCTGCTCCGAGGCCAGCAGCAGCGCACCCAGGCCGCCGCCGGCAATCAGCAGCACGATCACCAGGCCAGTCTGCAGCCCGAAGATGGTGGTGCTGGTCCGGCGCAAGCCATACGACAGGCCGTGGCTCATCGACAGCACCGCCCCCGATCCCGGCGACACCGCGATCACCCAGCACGCCGCGAAATAAGCCAGCCACACTTCCCAACGCATTTCGATTCTCCTTTGACGACGACTGCCGCCGCCGCACCGACGCGGCCACGGCCCAAATCCTGTTTTCCTGCGGCGCCCTTCGGGGCGTCAGAACGGATGGAAGCCGCCGAGGAACTGCTCCACCTGCTCGGCCTGGCGCTGGTCGCGCGCGGCGTCGCCTGACTCCAGCACCACCGCCTGGTAGGCACGCGCACCCACCGCCACCAGCCGCGCGGTCAGCCGCCGTGGCGACTGGTCCTGCGGCGACACGCCGCTGGCCTGCACTTCCACGCCGGCAAGCGGCCGCCCCGGCTTGTCGGCGGTCGTGATCGTGACCGGCCGCGTGCGCGCCGGCTCGCCCGACGCCGTGCCGAGATTGGCCAGCAGGCCCGCCTGCATCGCCGCCAGCGCCTCGCGCCGCAGCGCTTCGTCATCGGCGGGCAGCGTGACCACGCCTACGGCGAACAGGGTGTCGTCGACGCGCGCCGCCTCCATCGTCATCGGCAGCTTGCGGCCGGCGATGGTGACATCGCGAGCGGCGCTGCTGGGCTTGCCGGGATAGAGCGCGGCATAGGCGCCCTCGCCGGACTGGATCGTGCGCCAGTCGTAGCGCGGCGAGCAGGCGCAGAGGGCCAGCGCGGCGCATATGGCGGCGCGGCGCAACATGGGACTGCGGGCCAGGCTGCTCAGGCTGCGAACGGTAGCGGCAGGGCTCGGCGGGGGCGAAAGAGGACGCATGGGGAAGCGTGTGGCGGGCAGCGCGCGCAGGCCATGGAGCGGCTCTGGCGGCCGCCGTCGCCTTCGGGCGGAAACCGGTATTATCGCGGAAGCTGCGCCCCGGTGCATGGTGCGCCGCCTGACAGTTCTTCCCGACCGCATGCCTGCTCCCGCCCTGCCCCGCCTCACAGTACCAGCCCGGACCGCACTGTTCCGTCTGGCCGCCTGCGCGCTGCTGGCATCGGCCGCCGGCACGACGCTGGCCGCGGGCACTGCGCATCTGCCTGCCGCTACCGACCTGGCCGCGCACAGCGCCGAAGCCGCGCGGCGCGGCGAGCCGCTGGTCGTGCTGGTGTCGATGCCGGGATGCGGCTATTGCGACGCGGTGCGCCGCAACTACCTCGGCCCGCAGGCCGCCGCCGGCGAGATCGCGGTGCGCGAGCTGGACCTGACCGCCGCCACGCCGCTGCGCGATGCCGACGGCAGCGTGACCACCGCGCGTGACTGGGCGCGGGCGCACCAGGTGCGCGTGGCGCCGACGGTGCTGTTCCTCGATCGCCAGGGCCGCGCCGCCGCCAGTCCGTTGCGCGGCATGCAGCCCGATTTCTACGGCGCCTATCTGGAGCAGGCGCTGGACCAGGCACGCGCCGCCATCGCCACCCGGCGTTGAACCGCGCGGCGGCGCCGGCAATTGCGACAGATTGCCGCATCCAAACTCCACGCAACGCTGGGGCGCCAGCGGCATTAGAATGTGTCGTCGCCCGAAGAGAATTCGCTTCCCCCGCCTTCCATGACCACTTCCGCTCCCGCCAAGTCCTCCCGCAAGCCCTGGCCCATCGTCGCCGCCATCGTTGTGCTGGCGCTGCTGGGCTGGTTCGGCTACCGGGCGCTGGCGCCCTCCAACGCCGCGCCAGCCGCCACGTTTACGCTGCTGTCGGGAGAGAAGCTCAGCACCGCCGACCTGAAGGGCAAGGTCTACCTGGTCAATTTCTGGGCCACCAGCTGCGCCACCTGCATCAAGGAAATGCCCGACATGGTCAAGACCTACGACCAGTTCAGGGGCAAGGGGTTGGAATTCGTCGCCGTGGCGATGAACTATGACCCACCGATGTATGTGATGAACTACACCAAGACGCGCGGGCTGCCGTTCAAGGTGGCGATGGATTCGGACGGCTCCGCCGCCAGGGCCTTCGGCAATGTGCAGCTGACGCCGACCACGTTCGTGGTCGACAAGGACGGCCGCATCCTCAAGCGCTATGTGGGCGAGCCGGAGTGGGATGCGCTGCACAAGCTGCTGGATGAGGCGCTGGCAAAGTCCGCGTAACGCTGTCGCCGGCAACATCCCGCAAAAGGTGCTCATCGAGCACCTTTTTTGTTGGTTCGCGCGCGATCCCGCGCGAAGCGGCTTGCGCTGCGGGCCTGTATGGATATACAGTTAGCGCCAGTTTTTTTGCCCGCCCATTTCTCTTCCTGCCTGTGTCACCGGACCTTGCCCCTGCCGCGGATCCTGAATCCGCCCTCGCCCCAGATGCGGCCGACACAGGCCCCGCCTACCTGTCCAAACTCAACCCGGAGCAGCGCGCCGCGGTCGTGCATGGCTGCGAGGCGCCGCTGCTGATCATCGCCGGCGCGGGGTCGGGCAAGACCAACACGCTGGCGCACCGCGTCGCGCACCTGGTGCTGGGCGGCGCAGATCCGCGCCGCATCCTGCTGCTGACATTCTCGCGCCGCGCCGCCGCCGAAATGGGCCGGCGCGTCGAGCGCATCGTCGACCAGGCGCTGGGCACGCAGACCGGCGCGGGCCGAGCGGCGCTGCAATGGTCGGGTACCTTCCACGCCATCGGGGCGCGCCTGCTGCGCGAGTACGCCGAGACGCTGGGCCTGTCGCCCGCCTTCACCATCAGCGACCGCGGCGATGCGGCCGACCTGATGCACGTGGTGCGCCACGACCTGGGCCTGTCCGAGACCGCCAGCCGCTTCCCCAGGAAGGAAACCTGCCTGTCGATTTACTCGCGCGTGGTCAACACGCAGGCGCCGCTGGAGGACGTGCTCAAGCAGCAGTTCCCGCGCTACGCGATGTGGGCCGATGCGCTGCGCACGCTGTTTGCCGGCTATGTCGAGGCCAAGCAGAAGCAGCACGTGCTCGACTACGACGACCTGCTGCTGTACTGGGCGCAGGCCATGGCCGAGCCGGCCATCGCGCAGGACATGGGGGCGCGCTTCGACCATGTCCTGGTCGACGAATACCAGGACACCAACGCGCTGCAGGCATCGATCCTGCTGGCCATGCGGCCCGATGGCCGCGGCCTGACTGTGGTCGGCGACGATGCGCAGTCGATTTACGCGTTCCGCGGCGCGACCGTGCGCAACATCCTCGATTTTCCGCGGCAGTTCACGCCACCCGCGCAGCAGGTGACGCTGTCGCAGAACTACCGTTCGACGCAGCCGATCCTGCAGGCCGCCAACGCCGTGATCGGACTTGCGGCCGAACGCTATACCAAGGATCTCTGGTCCGAGCGGCTGTCAGCCGAGAAGCCCGGCATCATTGTCGTCAACGACGAGGCCGACCAGGCGCGCTACGTGGTCGAGCAGGTGCTGGCGCGGCGCGAGGCCGGCCTGGCGCTGATGGCGCAGGCGGTGCTGTTCCGTGCCGCCGACCACAGCGCGCAGGTCGAGATCGAACTGGCGCGCCGCAATATCCCGTTCGTGAAGTTCGGCGGGCTCAAGTTCCTGGAATCGACACATGTGAAGGACGTGCTGGCCGTGGTGCGCTGGATGGAGAACCCGCGTGACCGCATGGCGGGCTTCCGCACGCTGCAGCTGCTGCCGGGCATCGGCCCCAAGACCGCGGCGCGCGTGCTCGATGCGCTGGCGCTGGCCACCGAGCCGCTGTTCTCGCTGCAGGAATTCGAACCGCCACCGGCCGCCGCGCCCGCGTGGGCCGACCTGCTGACGCTGGCGCGCGCGCTGATGGCGCCGGCCTCGCCGTGGCCGTCGGAATTCGAACAAGTACTGGCCTGGTACGCGCCGCACCTCGAGCGCCTGCACGACGACGCCGCTGCGCGCCAGGCCGACCTGCAGCAGCTGGAACGCATCGCCGCCACCTACGGCGCGCGCGAGCGCTTCCTCACCGAGCTGACGCTGGATCCGCCCAGTGCGTCGAGCGATGAATCCGGCGTGCCCTCGCGCGACGAGGACTACCTGATCCTGTCGACCATCCACTCGGCCAAGGGGCAGGAGTGGAAGGCCGTGTATGTGCTCAATGCCGTCGATGGCTGCATGCCGAGCGATTTGGCCACCGGCACGACGGAAGAGATCGAGGAAGAACGGCGGCTGCTGTATGTGGCGATGACGCGGGCCAAGGACTATCTGGACGTCATCGTCCCGCAGCGGTTCTACGTGCACCAGCAGGTGGGGTTTGGCGACCGGCATGTGTATGCGTCGCGTACGCGTTTTATTCCGAATCGCGTCATGCCAAACTTCCACAGCCGCGCATGGCCGCCGCCGCCGATGCCTGGCGAAGGGAAGGTGAAGCCAGCGCTGGCGCCGGTGGACCTGGCCAGCCGGATGCGCAATATGTGGCGGTGAGGCTCGCGCAGAAGAAGTCTGCCGGTTTGCTCCCCTCTCCCGCGCAGTGGGAGAGGGGAGCAAACAAGCGGCCGGCCAACGCCACAGCCGCTCATTGATCCAGCCTTACCCCACCCGCTCCAGCAGCAACCCCTTCAGATACTCCCCTTCCGGAAACGCCGCCAGCATCGGGTGATCGGTGCCAGCCGACAGCCTGCGCAGGATGCGCGCATCCGTCCGCGCATCGGTCACCGCGCCCGCCACGATCTTCTGGAACAGTTCCATGCTGATCGCGCCCGAGCACGAGTACGTGAACAGCAGACCGCCCGGCCGCAGCAGCTGCGTGCCGACCAGGTTGATCTCCTTGTACGCGCGCGCGGCACGGTCGATATGCTGCGCCGACGGCGCGAACTTGGGCGGGTCCAGCACGATCAGGTCGAACTGCCGCCCTTGCGCGCGGAATTCGCGCAGCGTCTTGAACACGTCCGCGTCGAGCCAGGTCGCGCGCTCCGGATCAAACCCGTTCAGCGTCACGTTGCCCGCGGCGATCTTCAGCGCCTCGCCCGACGAATCGATCGACGTCACCGATTTAGCCCCGCCGCGCAGCGCGGCCAGCGAGAAGCCGCCGGTATAGCAGAAGCAGTTCAGCACCTCGCGCCCTGAGGCCAGGTCGCCCACCAGCTTGCGGTTGTCGCGCTGGTCGACGTAGAAGCCGGTCTTGTGGCCGTTGCGCACGTCGACGTAATAACGCACGCCATGCTCGGTCACGGACAGCGCCGGATCGGGCTCGGCGCCGGCCAGCACGCCGGTCACCAGGTCCAGCCCTTCGCGCTGCCGGACGGCGGCGTCGGAACGCTCGTAGACGTTGGGACAGCCGGTCTCCTTGACCAGTGCCTGCACGATCGCGGTCTTCCAGTGCTCCACGCCGGCCGAATTGAACTGGCACACCAGCTGGCCTGTTTCTCCATTGCCGTAGTAGTCGACGATCAGCCCCGGCAGCCGGTCCGATTCGCCGAAGACCAGGCGTACGGCGTCGCTGTCCTTCACCCACTGGCGCCGGTACGCGATGGCCGCGGCCACGCGGCGCTTGAACAGCGCGTGGTCGACCGGCTCGTTCTCGTCGAAGGTCCACACGCGCGCGCGGATCTGCGATTCGGGGCTGTAGGCAGCCTTGGCCAGGAAGCGGCCATCGGCGGCGCGCACGGTCACGGTCGAGCCCGGCTCGCAGCGGCCTTCGGTGGTGGCGATGCCGGTCGCGTAGATCCACGGGTGGCGGCGCAGCAGGGATTTTTCCTTGCCGGGTTTCAGGGTGATGGTGTTCATGTTGGTATGGGGAAGAGGCTATGCCGCGCCCGACGCGCTTCACACGCTGTGGGAGTGGCTCCCCTCTCCCGCGAGCGGGAGAGGGGTTGGGGGTGAGGGCGGGAGTGTCGAACGAAGTGACGGGCGTCGGTATGCCAGCGCCTGCCCTCACCCCCGGCCCCTCTCCCGCAGGCGGGAGAGGGAGCAAACAGAGCGGGAGCGTTAGTCTTACAAGATGACTGGCTTACAGCACCACCTTCACCATCGGATGCGAAGTCAGCGCCCGGTACAGGTCATCCAGCTGCTCGCGGCTGGTCACCCACACCGTCACGGTCAGGCCCAGGTAGTTGCCTTTGCTCGAAGGCCGCATCTCCATCTTGCCCGCGTGGAAGCCCGGATCGAAATCCTGCACCAGCGTGACGATGGCCTCGGCAAAGCCGTCCTGCATCGCGCCCATCACCTTGATCGGGAAATGGCTCGGGTATTCGATCAGCGACTGTTCCGGCGGGATATCGCCGGGCTTGTTGCCGCTGCCCTGGTTGTCGGCTGTCATGTCGTTTTCTCCAGCGCGGCCCGGCGCATGCCCAAGCCGCGCATGCCAATCACTTGCGCTTGAACCACAGGCGGATGGTGTCCCACAGGCGGCCGAAGAAACCGGCCTCGGGCACTTCTTCCAGCGCCACCACGGGGAATTCGGCGACCTTGTTGGTGCCGTCCATCAGCTTGACCATGCCCACCTGCTGGCCCGCCGCGATCGGGGCGATCATCAGTTCCTGGCGCTCCAGCACCGGCTTCAGGCGACCGCCGGTGCCCTTGGGCACGGTGACGAAGGTCTCGTGCTGCACGCCGATCTTGACCGTGCCGGCCTTGCCCTTGTAGATCTCGGGCGTGGCCAGCACCTGGCCCTTGTCGTACAGGCGCAGCGTGTCGAAGAACTGGAAGCCGTAGTTGAGGATCTTCAGGCTTTCCTGCGTGCGCACCTGTTCGGTGGTGGTGCCGATCACGATCGAGATCAGGCGGCGCTGGCCGTTGGGCACATTGGCCAACGGGCGCTGGGCCGACGAGATCAGGCAATAGCCGGCGGACTTGGTGTGGCCGGTCTTGACGCCGTCCACGGTCGGGTCGATGTACAGCAGGCGGTTGCGGTTGGGCTGCCTGATCTTGTTATAGGTGAACTCCTTCTGCGAGTACATGGCGTAGTACTCGGGAAAGTCCTTGATCAGGTGCGTGGTCAGCGTCGCCAGGTCCACCGCGGTGGTGTAGTGGTTCGGGTCGGGAATGCCGTCGGTATTGGTGAAGTGGGTGCTCTTCATGCCCATGCGCTGGGCCTCGCGGTTCATCATCGCGACGAAGCCCTCTTCCGAGCCGCCCACGGCCTCGGCCAGCGCCAGCGCGGCGTCGTTGCCCGACTGCACGATCAGGCCCAGCAGCAGGTCCTGCACGCTGACCGGCTTGTTGGGCTCGATGAACATGCGCGACTCGTCGCTTTTGACCTTGAGCACCAGGTTGGTCGGCACCACGGTCTGTTCCAGCGTCAGGCGCTTTTCCTTGAGTGCCTCGAACGCCAGGTAGGCGGTCATCAGCTTGGTCAGCGAGGCCGGCTCGATGCGCTGGTCGGCATTCTGCGAGGCCAGTGCCTGGCCGCTGGTCACGTCATACAGCATCCACGACTTGGCGGCGACCTGCGGCATCGGCACGCCCTGCGCAAGGACTGCGGCGGGCGCGGCGGCCAGCGTGGCCGTGGCGACGGCGGCAACGATGGCGGCTGGTGCAAAGACGGAGGAAAGGCGTGTCGTGGCTCTATTCAGCATTGTTTCTGTTTCCGACATGAAAGGGATCGTGCGGGACGGTACGGTGCGCTGGCGCTGCGCCGTCACCGGTCCCACGCGTTGACGACGAGCTGCTTGATCAGGTGCAGCTTGCGGTGAAAGAAATGGTCGGCGCCGGGGATCACGATCACCGGCAGCTCCTGCGGGCGGGCCCAGTCGAACACGCTGGCGAGCGGCACGGTGTCATCCTGCTCGCCGTGTATGACGATGGTGTCGGCGGGGACCTCGGCCACCTGCCAGCGGCTGGCGGCGGTGCCGACCAGCACCAGGCGCTGCGCCGGCGTGCCGGCCTCGGCGAGGCGCCGGGCCACGTGCGTGCTGACGAAGCTGCCGAAGGAGAAGCCGCCCAGCGCCAGCGGCAGCGTCGCGGCCTGTGCCGACCACGCGGTCTGCTCGCGCATCCAGGCGATGACTGCCAGCAGGTCGTCCTGCTCGCCGATGCCGTTGTCATGCTCACCGCCGGTCGCGCCGACACCGCGGAAATTGGGGCGCACGGTGGCATAGCCCAGCTGCACGAAGGCGCGCGCCAGCGTCTGCGCGACCTTGTTGTCCTTGGTGCCGCCGAACAGCGGGTGCGGGTGAGCGACCAGCGCCAGTCCTCGCGGCTCGCCTTGCGGCAGATCCACCGAAACGTCGATCGCGCCGACGGGGCCGGCGATGGAAAGTACCTGGGTATGCGCGTTCATAGGGCGGTCTGGGGCAATCAGGAGGCCGGCTGGCTCAGGCGGGAAATCCCGGGGCAAGAAATGAAAAAACCGTCCGGCGTGCGGGCGGCGGGGTCTGGCATCGGCGCTGCGTCATCGGCAGCGCCGCGGATTCCGTTCTCGTTCAGCGGTCCACCATCAGCCGCTCGACCGGCTTGCCGTTGAGCAGGTGGCTGTCGATGATTTCATCGATGTCGTGCTCGTCCACAAAGGTGTACCAAATTGCCTCGGGGTAGACCACCAGCACCGGCCCGAGTTCACACCGGTTCAGGCAGCCCGCCTTGTTGATGCGCACGCGGCCTTCGCCGCCGGCAATGCCGAGTTCCTTGCAGCGCTTCTTGGCGTATTCCTGCATGGCCTTGGCGTTGTGGTTGGCGCAGCAGTTCTCGCCAGCCTCGCGCTGGTTCAGGCAGAAGAAGACGTGGTGCTGGTAGTAGCTGCTCATGCGATGCGGTGACAAGGAGGGCGGGCCCGCGCGGCGGCATGGCCGCAGGACATTGAACGGAAGCTCGGAATTATACGGCGTCATGGCGGCCCGCCCGCGCCTTCCGGCACCCGCGCAACGCCATTAGCCGCCGCACGCCCACCGCCCAGGTGGCGCCTCGGCCACCTTTGCCGCCTTCGGCATTCCGAATCCCCGGAAGCGCGGATTCCGGATTTCCGGAATCCCGGAGGCCCTTCGCCCCGGCAACGGCAGCGTTTCCTTGTGAATCAATCAGTTAGCGATACCGGTTGGACTGGCACGCCGGTTGCAAATTCCCTTCCCTGAACGCGCCGCAACCGTGACGGCGCGCGCCCGCGGCGCCATCGCCCCGGGTACGGTCAACACCGAGGACGACACCATGAAGAAACCCTTCTACAAGATCCTGTATGTGCAGGTGCTGTTCGCCATCCTGGTCGGCATCCTGCTGGGGCATTACTGGCCCGACACGGGCGTGGCCATGAAGCCGCTGGGCGATGGCTTCATCAAGCTGATCAAGATGATTATCGGCCCGATCATCTTCTGTACCGTGGTGACCGGCATGGCCGGCATGAGCGACATGAAGAAGGTCGGCCGCGTCGGCGGCAAGGCGCTGCTTTACTTTGAAGTGGTGTCGACCTTCGCGCTGCTGATCGGCCTGGGCGCCGCGCACCTGCTCAAGCCGGGCGTGGGCTTCAACATCGATCCGTCGACGCTGGACACCAAGGCGATCGCCCAATACGTGTCGAAGGCGCACGGCCAGAGCACGGTCGAATTCTTCATGCACATCATCCCGGAGACGGTCTTCAGCGCCTTCGCCAATGGCGACATCCTGCAGATCCTGCTGGTGTCGCTGTTCTTCGGCGCCGCGCTGGCCACGCTCGGCGAACGCGCCCGCTTCGTGGTGCAGATGATCGAGCAGGTCTCCAAGGTGTTCTTCCATATCGTGCACGTGATCACCAAGGTGGCCCCGATCGGCGCCTTCGGCGCGATCGCGTTCACCATCGGCAAGTACGGCCTGGGCTCGCTGGTGCCGCTGCTGAAGCTGATCGGCACCTTCTACTTCACGGCCATCATCTTCGTGCTGGTGGTGCTGGGCACGATCGCGCGCATGACCGGCTTCAGCATCGTGCGCTTTATCTCGTACATCAAGGAAGAGCTGCTGATCGTGCTGGGCACCAGCTCGTCCGAGGCCGCACTGCCGCACATGATGGAGAAGCTGGAGAAGCTGGGCTGCTCCAAGTCGGTAGTGGGCCTGGTGGTGCCTACCGGCTATTCGTTCAACCTGGACGGCACCAACATCTACATGACGATGGCGGTGATCTTCATCGCACAGGCCACCGGCATCGAACTGACGTGGATGCAGCAGCTGACCATCCTGGCGGTGGCAATGATCACCTCCAAGGGCGCGAGCGGCGTGACCGGCTCCGGCTTCATCACGCTGGCCGCGACGCTGGCGGTGGTGCCGACAATCCCGGTGGCGGGCATGGTGCTGATCCTGGGCATCGACCGCTTCATGAGCGAGTGCCGCGCGCTGACCAACATCATCGGCAACGGCGTGGCCACGGTGGTGGTGTCTGCCTGGGAACGCGAGCTTGACCGCAAGCGCCTGGCGCAGGTGCTGCAGGGCGGCGGCAGCAATGCCGACGACCTTGCACAGGCCGGCCAGGGCGCCCGCTAAAAGTGCACCGCGGCGGGTTGGCCGCATGGGCAGCTGCCCCGGCCGCCCGCCAGCGGGTATCATCGGCGCGACAGCCCTCGCGCGCGCCGATGCCACACTCCGACGATTTCCTCGCCGTGCATGATCCCGCCGCCACCCGCGCGGTGCATGCGCCGGACACCGGCAGCAGCCGGTGGTGGGGTTTCGCCGTCGCACTGTTGGCGGGCCTGCTGCTGCTATGCGGGCTGACCTGGCTGGTGTCGTTCCAGCGCGGCCTGGCCGCGCTGCAGCAGAGCACCGCCACGCGTGCCGACCGCTACGCCGCCACGCTCGAAAGCACCCTCGACCGCTACGAATTCCTGCCCGCGCTGGTGTCGCTGCACCCCTTCGTGCGCGGGCTGCTCGAATCTCCCCACGACCCGGCGCGCGTCGCCGCCGCCAACCACTACCTGGCCGAGGTCAACCGGCGCGCGCATGCGTCGGCCACCTATGTGATCGCCGCCAACGGCATTGCGCTGGCCGCCAGCAACCATGGCCAGCCCGGCAGCTTCGTCGGCACCGACTACCGCTTCCGCCCCTACTTCCAGATCGCCGCGGGCGGCAGGATGGGCCGCTTCTACGCCATCGGCATCACCAGCGACGAACCCGGCTACTACATCGCGCAGCCGGTGGAATCCGGCGGCAAGGTCATCGGCGTCACCGTGGTCAAGCTCAACCTGGAGTGGTTCCAGCGCGCCGGCAGCGGCGCCGAGCCGCTGATGGTCAGCGACGACCATGGCGTGATCTTCCTGTCGTCGGTGCCGGCGTGGCAGTACCGCACGCTGCAACCGCTGCCGCCGGCGCTGCAGGCCGAAATGCAGAGCACGCGCCAGTACCACGGCCGCGCGGTCACCCCGCTGCCGCTGGAGCCACTGGATTCGCCTGTCACGCGCTGGCTCGCGCAGACCACGCTGGGCGCCAACGCGCGCCTGGTACGCGTGCGCGACGAGTCGCCCGCGGCCCGCACCACCTTTACCTCCGACGCCACCCAGCGCGCCGACCGCTACCTGGAACTGGGCCGAACCGTCGGCCCGGCCGACTGGACCATGCAGGTAATGGCACCGCTGGAGCCGGTGCTGGCCAATGCGCGCAACGCCACCGTGGCGGCGGCGCTGGCCTATGCCTGCATCTGCCTGCTGCTGGTCAACTGGCGCCAGCGCCGCCAACGCGCGCGCGACATGCAATACAGCCGGCGGCTGCTGGAAGCGGCGTATGACGAGCTGGAACGGCGCGTGGAAGCGCGTACCGCCGACCTGATGGCGATCAACGAAAAGCTCGAGGAACAGGTTGCCGAGCGCACCCGCGCCGAAAGCGAGCTGCGCGCGGCGCAGGACGAACTGGTGCAGGCCAGCAAGCTGGCCGCGCTGGGGCAGATGGCGGCCGGCATCACGCATGAGCTGAACCAGCCGCTGGCGGCGCTGCGCACATTCTCCGACAACACGCGCGTGCTGCTTGAACGCGGCCAGCTTGCTGCCGCCGAAGGCAACCTGACAGCCATCGCCGACCTGACCGAGCGCATGGGCAAGATCACCGGCCAGCTCAAGCTGTTCGCCGGCAAGGCGCGCCCGGTGCGGCGGCCAGTGGTGGTGCGCACCGCGCTCGATCACGTGCTGGCGCTGCTGGCGCCGCGGCTGGGCGCGGTGACGGTCAGCGTGGCCGGCCTCGACGAACAGCCCGGCCTGTCCGTGCGCGCCGACGAACTCAAGCTTGAACAGGTGCTGCTGAACCTGATCGGCAATGCGCTCGATGCCATCGCCTCGGCGGCACCATCGCAAGGCCGCATCGACATCGAGGTGCAGGCCGATACCGGCACCAACAGCGGCACCGTGACCCTCGCCGTGCGCGACAACGGCACCGGCATCGCGCCGGAAGCGCTGCCGCGCCTGTTCGAACCTTTCTTCACCACCAAGGAAACCGGGCAGGGCCTGGGGCTGGGGCTGGCGATCTCATCATCGATCGTGCGCGAGTTCGGCGGCCAGCTCAGCGTGGCCAACGTGCCCGGCGGCGGCGCCCAGTTCACGCTGGTGCTGGCGCGCGCGCCGGCCAGCCCCAGCGCGAACGCGGCGCTGCCGGTTTCCACTCCCCAATGAGCATTGCCATGCAAGACGGTCTGCGTGTCCTGTTTGTCGAAGACGAGCCGCTGGTGCGGCAGGCCACCGCGCAAAGCCTGGAGCTGGCGGGCTTTACCGTGCTGGCGCTGCCATCGGCCGAAGCCGCCATTCCGCATCTGCATGCGGGCTTTCCCGGCGTGCTGGTGTCCGACGTGCGATTGCCCGGCGCCAGCGGGCTGGATCTGCTGCAGCATTGCCGCAACGCGGCGCCGGGTGTGCCGGTGGTGCTGGTGACGGGGCACGGCGATATCACGATGGCCGTGCAGGCAATGCGTGAAGGCGCGTATGACTTTATCGAGAAGCCTTTCGGGGCCGACCGGCTGACGGACACCGTGCGCCGGGCGCTGGAGCGGCGGGCGCTCGAACTGGAGAACCAGGCGTTGCGGCGTGAGCTGGCCGGTCCCGCCGCGGGTACGCGGATCATCGGGCGTTCGCCGGCGATCGAGCAGGTGCGGGCGCTGGTGGCCAACGTGGCGCCGACTGACGTGCCGGTGATGATCAATGGCGAGACCGGCACTGGCAAGGAACTGGTGGCGCGCAGCCTGCATGCGTTGTCCGGTCGCGCCGAGGGTCCGTTCATTGCGCTGAACTGCGGGGCGGTGCCCGAGGCTATCTTCGAGAGCGAGATGTTCGGGCATGAGGCCGGCGCTTTCACCGGAGCGGGCAAGCGACGCATCGGCAAGCTGGAGCACGCTTCGGGCGGGACGCTCTTTCTCGATGAGATCGAAAGCATGCCGCTGGCGCTGCAGGTCAAGCTGTTGCGGGTGCTGCAGGAAGGGACGCTCGAGCGGCTGGGGTCGAATGCGTCGGTGAAGATCGATGTGCGGATCGTGGCGGCGGCCAAGGGGGATATGGATGCGCTGGTGGCGCAGGGCATGTTTCGCGAAGACCTGTATTACCGGCTGAACGTGGTCACGATTGCGCTGCCGCCCTTGCGGGAGCGGCGCGAGGATATCGTGGCGCTGTTCGAGCATTTCATGCTGGTGGCGGCGGTGCGCTATCAGCGGCCGGCGCCGATCCTGTCGGAGACGCAGCGGCAGGCGCTGCAGCAGCGGCCTTGGCCGGGGAATGTGCGGGAGTTGCGGAATGCGGCGGACCGGCTGGTGTTGGGAGTGCCGGAGGGAGGTCAGGCTGGTGCGCAGGCTGCGGCATCAGACGAGACCGCCCCGCTGCGGGAACGGATGGAGCGCTATGAGCGGGCGGTGATTGCCGATGCGCTGGCGCGGACGGGGGGCGCCGTCAGTCAGGCGGCTGATCTGCTGCAGGTTGGCAAGGCTACGCTGTATGACAAGATCAAGCGCTATGGGCTTTGATCTTTGGCTGTCATTGGGTGTTCACCTTGTTGCCATGTGGGCGTCACATTGGTTTTCTATGCTTCGCATGCGGTTGTGGCATTGGCAGGTGCCCTGCCGGCTGTATCAGTCTTCGTGGTAATTGATGGCCCCGCAGTATTGCGGGGCGTTTTTTTTAGTTTACCGAGGAATTCCGGGAAAGGCGGGAACTCGCGAATACTGTTGCTGCTGCGCTCCGCTTTGGACTGCCTACGGATGATCTGGCGGAGCCAAGACCGGCTCAGCCCGAATCGTAGCCAACTTCACGTACAACGTACTCCTCGAAATACCCAGAGTCCGGGCGGCCATAGAAATATTTCCGTGGGAATTCGCGATCGCATCAAGTATCGCTTGTCTCTCCAGTTCCTCAAGCCGCCCGAATGAGGCAGGTATCCGCGTCGAGGTTGAGGGAAATGAGTCCTTTACCGACTGCGCGATGCTCGGGGGTAGTAACGAAGCATCGATAACGTCGCCTTCGCTGAGAGCGAACATCACCTCGAAGACGTTCTGCAGCTCACGTATGTTGCCCGGCCAGCGATAGCTCAGAAGCGTCTGGTGCAGGGCGGGTTCAAGCTGCTTGGGCGTACAGCCATACTTGCGTGCGAGTTTGCTGTTGAGATGCGCAATGATTGCCTCGATATCGCCAGGCCGATCACGCAGCGGCGGTAGTGGCAGGCTGACCACGCAGAGGCGGTGGTACAGGTCTTCGCGGAAGCGCCCGGCGGAGATCTCCTTCTGCAGATCACGGTTCGTGGCTGCGACGACGCGCACCGAAACGCGCCGCTCGCGGGTATCGCCCAGGCGGACCACGATGCCATCCTGCAGCACGCGCAACAGGTGGGGCTGCATGTCAAGCGGCAGCTCGCCGACTTCGTCGAGGAAGAGCGTGCCACCGTCGGCTTGCTCGAACTTCCCCGGAAGACCACCACGGCGAGCGCCCGTAAAGGCTCCATCGGAATAGCCAAAGAGTTCGCTGGCCAGAAGCTCACGGGTGAAAGCGCCGCAATTGACGGCAACGAACGGCCCCTCGGGGCGGTTGCCTGCCCGATGCAGGGCTCTGGCAAAGAGCTCCTTCCCTGCGCCAGTCTCGCCAAGGAGCAACACCGGCAGATCGAGAGGGGCGATACGGCGCGCGCGCGCCTTGATCGCCTCCAGCACCGCGCTCTCCCCTATGATTTCACCGAACGCATCGCCCGCCGTTGTCGCCCTGGCCGTGGCCGTGGCCGTGGCCGTGGGCAGCGATACAGTGGTTCGATTCTGGCGCGTCCCGAGCGGGATCACCAGCACCGTACCGAGCATGCCCTCATGGTCCTTCACCGGGTGCAGCCATTCGGGACGCAGCCATTCCGGGCGTTGGCAGGACCGATCAATTTCGGGCAATGCGAGATTGAGTCCTGGTACCTGGCTGCCAACTTCCGAGGGCAGCCGGACTTCATGGCTCTCCCGCGCCGCCTGCGCATTTCCGTTCGTACGAACAATGCGTCCGCGGCTGTCGACAAGCACAACGTAGTCGCTGGCGTAACGGATGAAATGATCAATGGCCCGGGTCAGCAGCCGCTCGTGCAGACCAACGTCGCGGCGGGCCAGTTCGCCTTCGATCTGCCTGGCAGCAGCCACCACCAGACCCAAGGTGTGGCCATGGAAGGTTTCCTTGACGCCGGAAACATCCACGACCCCCAGCAGGGTGCGACTAAAGGGGTCAAGAATGGGAGCGGCGGCGCAGGTCCAGCGCTTGACGTCCAGGCAGAAATGCTCGTCGGCATGGATCTGAACCGGAGCAGCGGTGGCGATCGCGGTACCGATGGCATTGGTGCCGATGACATCCTCATTCCAGCAGCCACCGGTGGCCAGGTTGATCCCCTCGCCAATGCTGCGGGCCCTGGTCTCGCCATTGAGGTGGAGAACGGTTCCGCCCGGGTCGCAGAGCATGATGAGCGTGCCGCATTCCCGCAGGATGTCGCGCAGGCTCTCGAGTGCCGGACGCGCGGCTTCGCAGAGCTCCCGGTTCTGCCGCTGCAACTGGCGGACACGTTCGGCTGCAGCCGCCGGTGCGGCATGCCTGGCAGGGTCAACGGCCTCGGAACGACACCGCTGCCACGACGCCAGGACGACGCTGCGCACACCTGCCCCTTCCAGGGGCTGGTCCTGCACAAAATGCTCCCACGCGGAAGCCACGACGGGCTCATCGCCGATGCGGGGAATCAGGGTGCCGCAACGAGAAAACGGCATGGGACGGTCGCTCTCAATTGACTGAAGTAACCGTATCCGCGTGCCACCACCAAGTCAATGAATCTCTTTCCAAATCAATAATTTGTGCTTTGCAACAGCCCTCCGGAAGGTGTCCGGTGTCCGGTTTCCAGTCATCCCGGCTTCAGGTGTCCGGAAACCGGACAGCCTCAACCAGCGCCCGCGCGACATGCGCGGCAGCAGTAGCCGCCACGAACGGCCGAGCACGGTGGCCGATGTTGAGAGGCCATCCGTGCCGACTGGCCATCGGCCTAGCCCGATGCGCCAGCGCGCGGGTTCAGGAAGTGGATTGCGTTGAGTTCGCGAATATCTGGCCCTCGAATCCGAATCGCGAAACTGCTCGCAGCGCGGACACACTTAGCGAGGTTGCGACCGTGAACAGCCTGACAACCCTGATCCCGGCAGCAACCACATCGCTTGCCCGGAACCTCCATACATCGATCTGCTCGCTGCGGCTCTCGCCATATAGGCACCACGTACAGAAGTGCTCACAGTTATTGGAAATCAGGCGATAGCGATCCTCGCCGATGCGGGAGTAGGCGCGTTGGACGGCTTCCGCACCAGCAAACCTGGCGCCGGGGCTTTGCCGGACCCAGACCGGATGCCCATGCGCGAATTCCGCGAGCGTGACCTCGTGCACCGGCCCGCGACGCAGTGACCGCGACAGACCTGCGTAGTGCACGACCTTGCCGGCCCCGGCATAGACGCCATGATGCGTGTACCAAAGTCGATTGGTGACGAGATGGGTTCCGATCGCCAGGTCCATGTCGGCAACCGCTTCGACATTCAGGCGTCTTGACCTCATTGAATTCTTCATGGGCTTCACCATATTTCGCTGCCATTCGCGTGAAGCCAGTGCATAGCGCGTGCCAGCCACGAGCAATCTGCATGGCGGCGCCCAGGAATGTCGAGGTTCCTGTCCGTGACGGCAGCGACCGGCAGACCTTCATGCCGCCACGCCTGGCGCAATCCGCGCTGGCCTGCCGTCAGCGCTCCAACTACCAGATGCCGCGGGCGCTTGCCTGAGGCCAATCGCATCGGCCGGGTCAGAAAGCGTCCGATTCCCGGACACCGCTGCGCAGGACGTCGTGAATCCGGACACTGACGACAGGCCTGCTGCCGCCAGCGGAGTGGCCAGGCAATGCCGGCAACTCGTTGAATTCAATCGCCTTGCGGGGCTGCTCCCTGCTGCCGGCCAGGCCTGGCACAAGCTTTGCCATGAATGAGTCGTGGGAGATCCCACCATGACTACACCAATGACAGGAGGCAGTATGCAATCGCAGTCCACCGTACAGGTGATGGGCATCGATGCTGGTGGCACGATGACCGACACATTCTTCGTGCGCTCCGATGGCCGCTTCGTGGTCGGCAAGGCGCAGAGCAATCCCGGCGACGAATCGCTTGCCATCTACAACTCTTCCGAAGACGCCCTCGCCCACTGGGACCGGACAGTGGACGACGTCTATCCGGAGCTGGTGACTTGTGTCTATTCCGGTACGGCCATGCTCAACCGCATCCTGATGCGCAAGGGCCTCGCCGTTGGCCTCATCTGCAACCGCGGTTTCGAGCAGATTCACTCGATGGGCCGTGCGCTGCAGAGCTACCTGGGCTATGCCCTGGAGGACCGCATTCACCTGAACACACACCGCTACGACGAGCCCCTGGTGCCCGTCTCGCGCACGCGCGGCGTCACCGAGCGCACCGACGTGCAGGGAAAGGTGGTCATCCCTCTGCGTGAAGCTGAAGTCCGTCAGGCGACCCGGGAACTGGTGGAGGCCGGCTCGCAAGCCATCGTCATTTGCCTGCTGCAATCCCACAAGAACGAATCGAGCGAGCAGCGCGCCCGTGACATCGTGCGCGAGGAGCTGAAGAAGCTGAAGACGGATATTCCGGTCTTTGCCTCGGTGGACTACTACCCGTCGCGCAAGGAAAGCCACAGGATGAATACCACCATCCTCGAGGCTTACGGCGCAGAGCCTTCGCGCCAGACCTTGAAAAAGGTGAGTGACCGGTTCAAGAAGCACGGCGCCAGGTTCGACCTGCGGGTGATGGCCACGCATGGCGGCACCATCAGTTGGAAGGCAAAGGAGCTTGCTCGCACGATCGTCTCCGGCCCCATTGGCGGCGTCATCGGCTCCAGGCTGCTGGGCGAGTACCTGGGCGACGAAAACATCGCCTGCTCCGATATTGGCGGAACCAGCTTCGACGTGGCCTTGATCACCAAGGGCAATTTCGCCATCAAGTCCGACCCCGACATGGCGCGGCTGGTCCTCTCCCTGCCCCTGGTGGCGATGGACTCGGTCGGCGCCGGCGCCGGCAGCTTCGTGCGCCTCGACCCCTACAGCAAGTCGATCAAGCTGGGCCCCGACAGCGCCGGCTACCGCGTCGGCACCTGCTGGCCGGAAAGCGGCCTCGACACGGTGTCCGTTTCCGACTGCCACGTCGTGCTCGGCTACCTGAACCCGGAGAACTTCCTGGGTGGCGCCATCAAGCTCGACGTGCAGCGCGCCCGCGACCACATCAAGGCGCAGATCGCCGACCCGCTCGGCCTGTCGGTCGAGGATGCCGCCGCCGGCGTCATCGAGCTGCTCGACCTCACCCTCTCCGAGTACCTGCGCGCCAACATCAGCGCCAAGGGCTACAACCCGGCGGACTTCACCTGCTTCTCCTACGGCGGCGCGGGCCCGGTGCACACCTACGGCTACACCGAGGGCGTCGGCTTCAAGGACGTCGTCGTGCCGGCCTGGGCCGCCGGCTTCTCGGCCTTCGGCTGCGCCTGCGCCGACTTCGAGTACCGCTATGACAAGTCGGTGGACCTTGGTGTCGCCCAGCACGCCTCCGACACCGACAAGGAAACCGCCTGCAAGAGCCTGCAGGAAGCCTGGTCTGAACTGGCAGTCAAGGTCATCGAAGAATTCGTCCTCAACGGCTACAAGCCCGAGGACGTGCTGCTGATCCCCGGCTACAAGATGCAGTACATGGGCCAGTTGAATGACCTCGAGATCGTCTCGCCGGTGACCAGCGCCGCTACCGCGGCCGACTGGGACCAGATCGTCGAGGCCTTCGAGAACACCTACGGCCGCGTCTACGCCAGCTCTGCGCGTTCGCCGGAACTGGGCTTTTCGATCACGGGCGCCATCCTGCGCGGCACCGTCGTGACCCAGAAGCCGGTGCTGCCGGAAGACCCGGATGCCGGCCCGACGCCGCCCAAGGACGCCTATCTTGGCACCCGTCCCTTCTACCGCCACAAGAAGTGGGTGGATGCCGCGCTCTGGAAGATGGAAGCCCTCAAGGCCGGCAACCACATCGTGGGTCCCGCCATCATCGAATCCGACGCTACGACCTTCGTCGTGCCCGACGGCTTCGAAACCACGATCGACAAGCACCGCCTGTTCCATCTCAAGGAAGTGAAGTAAGGAGACCCGCCATGAATATGATGAGCCATAAGGAAGTCGGCTTCGCCGACCTGCTGCAGAACGGCCAGACGCTCAAGCAGTACCGCGACCGCATCATCGAGCGCACCCAGGCCACCGGCCACTACAACGGCCTCAAGAAGCTGGAATTCCGTGACAGCGACCCGATCGGCTATGAGAAGCTGTTCTCCAAGCTGCGCGGGGGCCTGGTGCATGCCCGCGAAACCGCCAAGAAGATCGCTGCCAGCCCCATCGTCGAGCAGGAAGGCGAGCTCTGCTTCACCCTCTACAACGCCGCCGGCGACTGCGTCCTGACCTCGACCGGGATCATCATCCACGTCGGCACCATGGGCGCGGCGATCAAGTACATGATCGAGAACAACTGGGAGGCCAACCCCGGCATCAACCCCGGCGACATGTTCACGACCAACGATTGCGCGATCGGCAACGTCCACCCCTGCGACATCGCCACCATCGTCCCGATCTTCTGGGAAGGCCGGCTGATAGGCTGGGTCGGCGGCGTCACCCACGTCATCGACACCGGCTCGGTGACGCCGGGCTCGATGTCCACCGGCCAGACCCAGCGCTTCGGCGACGGCTACATGATCACCTGCCGCAAGACCGGGGTGAACGACGAGCCGCTGCGCGACTGGCTGCACGAGTCCCAGCGCTCGGTGCGCACGCCGAAGTACTGGATTCTCGACGAAAAGACCCGTATCGCCGGCTGCCACATGATCCGCGACCTGGTCGAGGAAGTGATCCGCGCCGACGGCATCGAAGCCTATGAGAAGTTTGCCTTCGAGGTCATTGAAGAAGGCCGCCGCGGACTGCAGAGCCGTATCAAGGCCATGACCCTGCCGGGCAAATACCGCAAGGTCTCCTTTGTCGACGTGCCTTACAAGCACGACGACGTGCAGGTCTCCAACGCCTTCGCCAAGCTCGACTCCATCATGCACTCGCCGGTGGAGATGACCATCAGGCCGGACGGCAAGTGGCGCCTGGACTTCGAGGGCGCGAGCCGCTGGGGCTGGCACACCTTCAACGCCCATCAGGTGGCATTTACTTCCGGAATCTGGGTGATGATGTGCCAGACCCTGGTGCCCACACAGCGCATCAACGACGGGGCCTACTTCGCCACCGAGTTCCGCCTGCCAAAGGGTACCTGGTGCAATCCGGATGACCGCCGCACCGGCCATGCCTATGCCTGGCACTTCCTGGTCTCCGGCTGGGCCGCCCTGTGGCGCGGTCTTTCCCAGTCTTATTTCAGCCGCGGCTATCTGGAAGAGGTGAACGCCGGTAACGCCAACACCTCCAACTGGCTGCAAGGCGGCGGCATCAACCAGGATGGCGAGATCCACGCGGTCAACAGCTTCGAGGCCAGTTCCTGCGGCACGGGCGCCTGCGCCGTCAAGGACGGTCTCAACCATGCCGCCGCCATCTGGAACCCGGAAGGCGATATGGGCGACATCGAGATCTGGGAGATGGCCGAGCCGCTGCTCTACCTTGGCCGTAACGTCAAGGCCAACTCCGGCGGGTATGGCAAGTACCGTGGCGGCTGCGGCTTCGAGACGCTGCGGATGGTGTGGAACGCCCAGGACTGGACCATGTTCTTCATGGGCAACGGGTTCATGAACAGCGACTGGGGCATGATGGGCGGCTATCCCTCAGCCACCGGCTATCGCTTTGAGGCGCACAAGACGGGGCTGGACAAGCGCATCGCCATCGGCGATTCCTTGCCTCTGGGCGGCGACATCGATCCGGGCAAGCCGGACTACGAGCGCCACATCGACGCCACCGCCGTGGTCAAGCGTGACAAGCAGTGCATCACTACCGAGGACTGCTACGCCAACCACGACCTGTACCTCAACTACCTGCGTGGCGGCCCGGGCTTTGGTGACCCGATCGACCGGGATCCGAAAGCCATCGAGGAGGACCTCAACCAGAAATTCCTGCTGCCGGAATATGCGCAGAAAGTCTATGGCGCGGTCTTCACCCAGGACGCCAGGGGCGTGTTCACGGTGGATGCAGGCAAGACCCAGGCCCGCCGTGCCGAGATCCGCAAGGAACGCCTGGCCCGGTCCCTGCCAACCCGCGAATGGATGAAGGAGGAACGCGAACGCATCCTCAACAAGCACGCGTCCGTCCAGGTCCAGCACATGTTCGCCACCAGCTTCGCCCTGTCGGAGAAGTTCACGCGGGAGTTCAAGGCATTCTGGAACCTCCCCGCCGAGTGGCAGCTGCTGGAGGAAGAACTGGGCGTGCCGTCCTACGGCGCCAAGCACCGCATGGATCTCTCCCTGCTGCCCGACGTCACCACCGTCGTCCAGGTCGAAGAGTAATCATCGAATCAAGGAGCTGAACAATGTCTGCCTACACCAATGAACAGGTTGCCCACCTCGTCGAGGGGTCCCTGGACTGGGAAACCACCTTCCGCATGCTCTCGATGCCCAAGGATGACAGCCGGTTCGAGCAGTACCTGGCCGCACTGCAGGCCAAGGTGAGCTTCCCGGACCGTATCGTGCTTCCGCTCGGCCCGCACATGCACATTGTGCAATCGGCCGGCACCGGGAAATGGATGGTCAAGTGCGATTGCGGCCACGAGTTCTGCGACTATCGCGAGAACTGGAAACTGCATGCCTCGATCTATGTGCGCGACACCGAAGAGGCAATGACCGAGGTCTACCCAAGGCTCATGGCCCCTGACACCCAGTGGCAGGTATATCGCGAGTACTACTGCCCGGCATGCGGCACCATGCACGATGTCGAGGCGCCCACCCCCTGGTACCCGGTAATCCACGACTTCGAGCCGGACATCGAGGCCTTCTATAAGGAATGGGTACAGCTACCGGTCCCCGAGCGCGCCCCGGACTGATCGCCGCCTGAAGAGCGGGGGGCAGGCACTGCCTGTTCCCCGCAGCCTGAGGAACGGGAAATATATCGGCAATAGCCAGGCAAGCACCACGTCGGCGTTTGCCTGGGCAGAAGGGCACGACCGGCAACCCCAAGGAGAGTCATGCTCTAGCACTGAAATCTGACTGCCATGCAGTGGTGCCTGCACCACACCGCGAACTGGCGCCGCCCGCGCACTGACCAGCCTGCCATGGCGCGCAGGATCGGCATAGACTTGGGCTTCTAGCGACGCACCCCGGAAACTCCCTATAATCGAACGACCGTTCATTTAGGGCATGTTCCACGTGCCCGCCCGTGGTTCAGGAGACACCATGCCCGCCGCCAAGCACCTGCCCCAGGTCCTGCAGAACCTGGCCCTGCCCGTGATTGCCTCGCCCATGTTCATCGTCAGCTATCCCGAACTGGTGCTGGCGCAGTGCAAGGCCGGCATCGTCGGTTCGTTCCCCGCGCTCAATGCGCGCCCGGCGGAGTTGCTCAACGAGTGGCTGACGCAAATCGAGGACGAACTGGCCGCGTTCAAGGCTGCCAACCCCGGCGCGCCGGTGGGACCGGTCGCGGTCAACCAGATCGTGCATGGCTCGAACGCGCGGCTCGAGCACGACATCAAGGTCTGCGTCGAGCACAAGGTGCCGGTCTTCATCACCTCGCTGCGCGCGCCGCCCAAGGAGCTGATCGACGCGGTGCACGGCTACGGCGGCATCGTGCTGCACGACGTGATCAGCCTGCGCCATGCCGAAAAGGCGATCGAGGCCGGCGTCGACGGCCTGATCCTGGTCGCGGCCGGCGCCGGCGGCCATGCCGGCATGCTGTCGCCGTTCGCGCTGGTGGGCGAGGTGCGCAAGGTCTTCGACGGCCCGATCGCGCTGTCGGGCTCGATCGCCACCGGCGAGGCGGTGCTGGCGGCGCAGGCCATGGGCGCCGACTTCGCCTACGTGGGCACGCGCTTCATCGCCTCGCAGGAGGCGCACGCTGCCGAAACGTACAAGCAGTCGATCACCAGCTCGGCGGCCGCGGATATTGTCTACACCAACCTGTTCACCGGCGTGCACGGCAACTACATCCGCGAGAGCATCAGCAACGCGGGCCTGGACCCGGACAACCTGCCGGTGGCCGACAAGACCAAGATGGACTTCTCCAGCGGGAGCTCCAAGGCCAAGGCGTGGAAGGACATCTGGGGCGCCGGCCAGGGCGTGGGCCAGATCCACGACATCCCGAGCGCCGGCGAGATCGTCGCGCGCATGAAAGCGGAGTACGATGCGGCCAAGGCGCGGCTTGGGATTGCGCGCTGACCGATCCATCGCCGGGGCCGCTTAGCGGCCCTTTGTTCGACCATTGCAGCCCTCCAACCCCGACCTTCCGCCCGATCCTGAGTCCGTGCTGAGCCACCGCCAGCGCGTGCTGCGCGCCGTCTGGGTGGCGCTGGGCGGGCTCTGCCTGCTGCTGGGCGTGATCGGGATCTTCCTGCCGGTGCTGCCGACCACGCCGTTCGTGCTGCTGGCCGCGGCGTGCTTCGCGCGCGGTTCCCGGCGCTTCCATGGCTGGCTGATGGGGCATCCGCGCTTCGGGCCGCTGGTCAGCGACTGGCAGCGGTATCGGAGCATTCCGTTCCGGGCCAAGTGCCTGGCCCTGTCGATGATGTGGCTGTCGATGGGCACCACGGCTTGGCTGCTGCGGGCGCGACCGGTTGCTTCGGCGGCGCTGCTGGCTTGTGCGGTGGGGATGAGTGTGTGGATGGTCCGGTTGCCGACGCGGCCGGTGGAAGGGCCGGAGGGGTAAGGCTGCGCGGTGGATTTGCGCGCGGCACTTCGTTGATGCGCCGGCCCTCACCCCCACCCCTCTCCCGCAAGCGGGAGAGGGGAGCGAATGCCGCGGGCGATGGCTAGCTCGAAAGCCCTCATACACCGACGGTTTGCTCCCCTCTCCCGCGCGCGGGAGAGAGAGAGAGGGGCCGGGGGTGAGGGCCGGCGTATCCACGAAGCCCTGCCCCCGGCCCCAGCTCACTCACTCATACCGCCGCGCATCCTCGATCACCTTCCCATCCTGCGGCAACGACCCCGCTGCCACGAATGCCACCTCCCCGCGCAATCGCATCACCTCGCGCAGCGACTCGGCCACCGCGCGCTGCAAGTCGGCATCCTCGCGCGTTGCCTCGCAGCGCAGCGTCATCACGTCCGCGCCGGGATCGCCGGTCACCACCAGCCGCGCCGCGCGGATTTCCGGATGGCGGCGCAGTACGTCCGCCACCTGCCCCGGATGCACGAACATGCCTTTGACCTTGGTCGCCTGGTCCGCGCGTCCCAGCCAGCCCTTGAGCCGGATATTGGTGCGCCCGCACGGGCTCGGCCGCTGCGAGGACTCCGCCACCACCGCCGACAGGTCGCCGGTGCCGAAGCGGATCAGCGGATAGTCGCCGTTGCCCAGCACCGTCACCACCACCTCGCCGGTCTCGCCTTCGGGCATCGGCCGCGTGCCGCCCGGCTCGACGATCTCCACCAGCACGCCCTCGTCCACCACCCAGCCGTCGCCGCCCTCGGTCTCGTAGGCGATCAGGCCGAGATCCGCGCTGCCGTACATCTGCTGCACGCGCACACCGCGTTGCTGGAACCACGCACGCAATGACGGCGGCAGCGCCTCGCCAGAGACCAGCGCCTTCGTGAGGCTGGTGCATGGCATGCCCATCTCGTCGCCGCGTTCCAGCAGCAGCTTCAGGAACGAAGGCGTGCCCGCGTAGGCCGCCGGCTGCAGGCTGGCCAGCGCCTGCACCTGCGACTCGGTCTGGCCGACCCCCGCCGGGAACACGCAGCAGCCCAGCTTGTGCGCGCCGGTCTCCATCATCATGCCTGCCGGCGTGAAGTGGTACGAAAAGGTGTTGTAGACCAGGTCGCCGGCACGGAAGCCCGCGGCGTGCATGGCGCGGGCCGTGCGCCACCAGTTGGCGTCGTGGCCGTCGGGCTCGTGGATCGGGCCCGGTGACTGGAATACATGGCGCAGCCTGCTCAGCGGCGTCGCATTGAGGCCGCCCAGCGGTGGCAGCGCGCGCTGGCGTGCGGTCAGCTCGGACTTGCGCGTCACCGGCAACGCCGCCAGCGCCTCGCGCGACGTCAGCGAGCGCGGATCCACGTCGCGCAACAGCTCGGTGAAGTACGGCGCGTTGTCGCGCGCGTGGGCCACCTGGCGTGCCAGGGCGGCGAGAAGCGCCTGCTCGCGGACTGCCGGCGCGCGGGTTTCGAGCGAATCGAAGTATTCAGGCATGATCAGTGCTGCCGTGAGTGGCAAATGTTTGCATTCATGGTCGGACGTGTCCGAGAAGCGCAGCCGCAACCGCAGACCCGCGGTACGGCGAGCATCGCAGGGCTCGATACGGCCCGCGCAGCCGGTCTATGCGCCCTTCTCAGGCCAGCCAGCGCTTGCGGCGGCGATAGCTTTTCACGTCGCGGAAGGACTTGCGCGCGCCGCCATCCGCGTCGTTGGCGGCCACGCCCAGGTAGAACTCCTTCACATCCTCGTTGGTGCGCAGCGACTCGGCGTCGCCGTCCATCACCACGCGGCCGTTTTCCAGGATGTAGCCGTAGTCGGCATAGCGCAGCGCCACCATGGTGTTCTGCTCGGCCAGCAGGAAGCTGACCTTCTCGCGCGAATTCAGGTCGCGCACGATCTCGAAGATTTCCTCGACGATCTGCGGCGCCAGGCCCATCGAAGGTTCGTCGAGCAGGATCATTGCGGGCTTGGCCATCATGGCCCGGCCGATCGCGCACATCTGCTGCTCGCCGCCCGACGTGTATCCCGCCTGCGACTTGCGGCGCGTCTTCAGGCGCGGGAAGTAGTTGTAGATCTTCTCCAGCTCATCGCGCGTCTGCGAGCGCGACAGCCCGCGCGTATAGGCGCCGGTGAGCAGGTTTTCCTCGATGGTCAGGTGCGCGAAGCAGTGGCGCCCTTCCATCACCTGGATCACGCCGCGGCGCACGAGGTCGTTGGGCGTGAGCTGGTCGACACGATCGCCGCGATACTCGATGGTGCCCTTGGTCACGTCGCCGCGCTCGGCGTGCAGCAGGTTGGAGATCGCCTTCAGCGTGGTGGTCTTGCCCGCGCCGTTGGCGCCCAGCAACGCCACGATCTTGCCCTCCGGCACTTCGAGCGAAACGCCCTTGAGCACCAGGATCACGTGATCGTAGATGACTTCGATGTTGTTGATGGATAGGAGGCTCATGGTGCGGGTATGGTGTGACGGTATTGCGTTGAGCTTTCACTGTCCCGACTGGGTTCTCCCTCTCCCTCTGGGAGAGAGTTGGGGTGAGGGTGGGCGCGTCGACGAAGTGCTGACGTTCGTCCTGCTGCCAGCGCCCGGCCCCACCCCCCCCCCCCCCCCCGCCAGCGGGAGTGGGGGGCCCACCGGGCGGGGGTGCGGGCCATCAAGACTTCGAGCACCCCGGCGTAATCCCCTTCTCCTTCGCATACTGCGCCGCCGTGGCCTTGAACAGCGGGTGGATCAGGCCCTTGTTGCCTTCAATCCAGTCCGACACCACCACCCACTTGCTGCCGTCCCACTGCTGGATCTTCACCTTGCCCGAGCCCTCGTGGTTCTCGCAGCTGGTCTTGATCTCGGGCAGCAGGCCGGTGGCACCCAGCTGCTGCAGGCGCGCGTTGGTCAGGTTCAGGTTCTCGAAGGCCCAGCGCATCTGCTCGCCGGTCATGGGCTTGCCCTTGCCGAACTTGGCTTGCGCCACGCGCACGGCTTCCACCGTCACCACCGCCGCGGAAACGCCGCGGTTGTACAGCACCGAGCCAATCTTGTTCTTGTCCTGCATGTTGCCCTTGCCGGCGCCGTACACGACCTTCTCGATGTCGGAGATCAGCGGCACGCTCTTGCCCGCGACGTTCCAGGTCGCGCTCATGTAGCCCTTGGAGGCATCACCGGCCGGCACCGTGTCTTCCTCGGAGCCCGCCCACCAGGAGCCGATCATCTTCTCGCGCGAGAAACCCACCTTCTGCGCGGCCTTCAGCGCGGTCTGGTTCATCACGCCCCAGCCCCAGAAGATCACGTAGTCGGGATTCTCCTGACGGATCTTCAGCCACTGCGCGCCCTGCTCGTTGCCAGGGTGCGCCACCGGGATCTCGACGAGGTTAAACTTGCCGAGCCGCGCCTCGGCCTGCAGCGCCACGATCGGCTCCTTGCCATAGGCCGAATCGTGGTACAGGTAGACGATCTTCTTGCCGGCCAGCGAGCCGCCGCTCTTGCTGGCCAGGTATTTGACGATGGCCGAGACCTGCATCTGGTACGTGGTCACCAGCGGGAACGCATACGGGAACACCGAACCATCCACCGCGTCGGTGCGGCCATAGCCCATCATCACCAGCGGCACCTTGTCGGCGGCGGTCTTGTCGACCAGCGCATAGGAAATGCCGGTGGACATGGCGTGGTACGCCGTGCCCTTGGTGGTGGCGTTCTTGGACTTCAGGCGCTCATAGCACTCCACGCCCTTGGCGTTGTTGTACTCGGTCTCGCACTCTTCCCAGCTCAGCTTGACGCCGTTGACGCCGCCGTCCTTCAGGTTGACGTAGTTGAGGTAGTCGATGAAGCCGCCATACCACGACTGCCCGTTGGCGCCATATGGCCCCACGCGATAGCTCGGCAGCGCGACGAACTGCTCGTTGCTTTGCGCCAGTGCCGGCACCGCCGGCGCCAGCAGTGCAGCCGCGGCGCTGACCACCAGGGCGGCGCGTTGCACGTTACGGATCAGGTTGGTCATGACAGTCTCCTTCGCCCTCGGTGGGGCGTTTCGTTATGTGTAGGCTTCAGTACTTCACTCAGGACCTGCGTTCAGACAATAGGATCCCGCTCCGTCAGTGCGGGAATGGCCACAACCTCAGCTTCTCCTTGGCGATCTGCCACAGGCGGGCCAGCCCGTGCGGCTCAACGATCAGGAAGAAGATGATCAGCCCGCCGAACACCATCAGCTGGATGTGCGACACAGTGGCGTTGGTAAAGGGAAGGTGCAGCAGCGACGCCAGCGGCGGCAGCACGTTGTCCAGGAAGATCGGCAGCAGCAGGATGAACGCCGCGCCCAGGAACGAGCCCAGGATGCTGCCCACGCCGCCGATGATGATCATGAACAGCACGCGGAACGACAGGTCCAGCGAGAAGCCGTCCGGCTCCACCGAGCCCAGGTAGCAGAACGCATACAGCGCGCCGGCCACGCCGCAGTAGAACGAGCTGACCGCGAACGCCATCAGCTTGGTGCGCATCAGCGGGATGCCGATCACCTCGGCCGCCACGTCCATGTCGCGCACCGACATCCAGGCGCGGCCCGTCGCCGAGCGCACCAGGTTCTTGGCGATCAGGGCGAGCACCGTGACGATGGCCAGCACGAACAGGTACTTCTTCACCGGCGTATCGATGGCAATGCCGAACAGGTCCAGCCGCTGCGCCGTGATCACGCCTGACGAGCTGTTGTTGGAGAACCAGGGGAACTTGGTCAGCGCCCACACCACGAAGAACTGCGCCGCCAGCGTGGCCACCGCCAGGTAGAACCCCTTGATGCGCAGCGACGGCAGGCCGAACGCCACGCCCACCAGCGCCGCCGACAGCCCGGCCAGCAGGAACGACAGCAGCACCGGGATGCCTTCGATGCGCAACTGGAAGTTGTAGGCCGCGTAGGCCCCCACCGCCATGAAGGCCGCGGTGCCGAGCGACAGCTGCCCGGCATAGCCGGTCAGGATATTGAGGCCCAGTGCCGCCAGCGAGAAGATCAGGAACGGGATCAGGATGGCCGAGAACCAGTACTCCGATCCGACGAACGGGATCGCCACGAACGCCACGGCCATCAGCACGGCAAAGCCGATGCGGTCCTGGCGGATCGGGAAGATCTGGCTGTCGGCAACGTAGCTGGTCTTGAACTGGCCGGCTTCACGATAAAACATGGCAAGTCTCCTGTGCGAAGTCGGTCAGACGCGATCAATATGTTTCTCGCCGAACAGCCCCTCGGGCCGCACCAGCAGGAAGAGCAGGGCAAACACGTACGGGAACCACCCTTCGATGCCGCCGAAATTGCCGCCGAACACCGACTGGAACACCGGCGGGATGTAGATCTCGGCCAGCTTCTCCGACGCGCCGATGATCAGCCCGCCGACGATGGCGCCAGGCACCGAAGTGAAGCCGCCCAGGATCAGCACCGGCAGCGCCTTCAGCGCGGTCAGCGTCAGCGCGAACTGCACGCCATTGCGCGAGCCCCACAGCATGCCGGCCACCAGCGCGACAAAGCCCGCCACGCCCCACACGATCGCCCAGATGTTCTGCAGCGGGATGCCCAGCGACAGCGCGGCCTGATGGTCATCCGCCACCGCGCGCAGCGCGCGGCCGACCTTGGTGTACTGGAAGAACAGCGCGAGCGATCCCACCAGGGCGCCGGCGATGGCGGCGGCGGCAAGGTCAAACTTGGAGATGACGATGTTGAAATTGGTCAGGATCGATTCGATCGGCTCGTCGACGATGCCCAGGTTGATCGGGCGCACCTCGTTGCCGAACAGCAGCGGCCCCAGCCCTTCCAGGAAGAACGACAGCCCGATGGTTGCCATGAACAGCGTGATCGGCGGCTGGTTGACCAGCTTGCGCAGCACGAAGCGCTCGGTGCTCATGCCGACCAGGATCATCACCACGAAGGCACCGATCACCGCCGCCCACATCGGCATGCCCTTGTCCATCAGCCCCACCACGGCCAGCGCGGCAAAGTAGACCATCGCGCCCTGGGCGAAGTTGAACACGCCCGAGGCCTTGTAGATCAGCACGAAGCCCAGCGCCACCAGCGAGTACATCAGGCCGGACAGCAGGCCGCCGAGCAGGATTTCAATGAAGAACGTCATGGTTTGCCTTTGCTTGCTTGCCTAACAGCATTGCTCACGCTCTGGTGGCGCTCCCCTCTCCCGCGCGCGGGAGAGAGAAGCAAACAATCAGTGCGATGTTCCCAAATACGCCTTGATCACGTCCGGATTGCCCTTGACCTCCTCGGGCGTCCCATCCCCGATCTTCTTGCCGTAGTCCAGCACCACCACGCGGTCCGAGATATCCATCACCACGCCCATGTCGTGCTCGATCAGCACGATGGTGGTACCGAACTGCCGGTTCACATCGAGGATGAAGCGGCACATGTCCTGCTTCTCTTCCACGTTCATGCCGGCCATCGGTTCATCGAGCAGCAGCATCGAAGGCTCGGCGGCCAGCGCGCGCGCCAGCTCCACGCGCTTCTGCAGGCCATACGGCAGGCGTCCCACCGGCGTCTTGCGGATCGACTGGATTTCCAGGAAATCGATCACTTCCTCCACCTTCTGGCGGTGGCGCATCTCTTCGTTGCGTGCCGGCCCCCACCACAGCGCATGCGCGAACAGCCCGGTGCGGAACTGCGTGTTGCGCCCGGTCATGATGTTGTCGAGCACCGTCATGCCCTTGAACAGCGCGATGTTCTGGAACGTGCGCGCGATGCCCTGCCGCGCGGCGGCGGTCGGGTGCATCTGCTTGCGCTCCTCGCCGCGGAACACGATGCGTCCCTGCTGCGGGTGGTACACGCCGTTGATCACGTTCAGCATCGAACTCTTGCCCGCGCCGTTGGGGCCGATGATGGCGCGGATCTCGTGCTCGCAGACGTCGAACGAGATATCGGTCAGCGCCTTCACGCCGCCGAACGACAGCGAGATATGCTGCAGGTCCAGGATCACCTCGCCGCCGGTGCGGGCCTGCTCGCCCGCGCGCTGCGCGTGGTGCGTGCCGGGTTGCGCGCCGCTGCCGTCCGCCAGCCCCGCCGGCGACAGCGGACCCGCCGGCGCAATGGCGCCACTGCCGCCCGCCGCGCTTGCATCGGTGCGCGCCGTGCCGGTCCATTCGCGCTTGCCGGCGCCTTGCCATGCCACTTGCGTCATGTTGCTGCCTCCGCCTTGTTCAGCTATGCCGCGCGCGCTGCCACCGGCAGCCGCTTGGCGTCGACCAGCTTCAGCGTGGCCGACACGCTGCCCTCTCGCCCGTCTTCGAACTTGACGCGCGTCTCGATGAACTGCTCGGACTTGCCCGCGTAGAGCGCATCCACCAGCACGCCGTACTTTTCGGCGATATAGCCGCGGCGCACCTTGCGCGTGCGCGTCAGCTCGTCGTCATCGGGGTCCAGTTCCTTGTGCAGGATCAGGAAGCGCGCGACCTGCGAGCCCGCCAGCATGGGATCGTTGGCGAGATCCGCGTTCACCTGGTTCACGCATTCGCCGATCATCTCGATCACGTCGGGCTGCGCGGCCAGGTCGACATAGCCCGCATATGGCAGATGGCGGCGTTCGGCCCAGTTGCCCACTGCCTCGAAGTCGATGTTGATGAAGGCGCAGACCTGGTCGCGGCCATTGCCGAAGGCCACCGCTTCCTTGATGTACGGAAAGAACTTGAGCTTGTTCTCGATGTACTTGGGCGCGAACATCGAGCCGTCGGCGAGCTTGCCCACGTCCTTGGCGCGGTCGATGATCTTCAGGTGGCCGTCGGCATCGATCACGCCGGCATCGCCGGTCATGAAGTAGCCCTCGTCGTTGATGGCCTCGCGCGTGGCGTCGTCGCGCTTGTAGTAGGACTTGAGCAGGCCCACCCCACGCACCAGCACCTCGCCGTTGTCGGCGATGCGGATTTCCATGCCCGGCGCGGCCGGTCCCACGGAATCGAACTTGACCTGGCCGTCAGGCTGCAGGCACACGTAGGCGCAGGTCTCGGTCTGGCCGTAGAACTGCTTCAGGTTCACGCCGATGGAGCGGTAGAAGCGGAACAGGTCCGGCCCGATCGCCTCGCCGGCGGTATAGCCCACGCGGATGCGGCTCATGCCGAGCACGTTGCGCAGCGGGCCATAGACCAGCGCTTCGCCCAGTGCATAGCGCGCGCGCTCCATGACAGGCACCGGGCGCCCGTCGAGGATATCCGCGCCGCAGCGGCGCGCCACGTCCATCGCCCAGTGGAACAGCTTGCGCTTGATCCAGCCCGCATCTTCCATGCGGATCATCACCTGCGTCAGCAGGCCTTCATAGATGCGCGGCGGTGCGAAGTAATAGGTGGGGCCGATCTCGCGCAGGTCGGTCGTCACGGTCTCGCGCGATTCCGGGCAATTCACCGTGAAGCCCGCCACCATCGCCTGCGCATAGGAGAACAGGTTGTCGCCCACCCATGCCATCGGCAGGTACGACAGCACGTCGTCCTTTTCGGTCAGGCGGTCGAACGCGCAGCCATTGCGCGCCGAGCCGATCAGCCCCGCATGCGAATGGCACACGCCCTTGGGCTTGCCGGTGGTGCCGGAGGTGTAGAGGATGATCGCGGTGTCGCCGGGCTGGCCGGCGGCAATCGCTTCGTCATAGAAGCCCGGATGCGCCTGGTCGTATTCGCGCCCCAGTTCCTGCAGCCGCTCGTACGACATCAGCGAGGGATGCTCGTAGTCGCGCAGGCCGCGTGGGTCTTCATAGATGACATGGCGCACGGTGCGGCCGGACTCGGCCAGCTGCGCTTCGACTTCCAGCAGCTTGTCGACCTGCTCCTGGTCCTCGACGATGGCGAAGTCGATCTCCGCATCGTTGAGCACGTAGACCATCTCGTTGGCGATGGCGTCCTGGTACAGCGGCACCGGCACGCCGCCCAGCGCCTGCGCCGCGGTCATGGCCCAGTACAGGCGGGGGCGGTTGTCGCCCACCACCGCCAGGTTCATGCCGCGCCTGAAACCGAGCGCGGCCAGACCACATGCCAGCGCCCTCACCTGCTGTGCCGCCTGGGCCCAGCTGTATGTCTGCCAGATGCCGAGATCCTTTTCGCGATAGGCCGGATGATCCGGCCGCTGCTGGGCGTGCGCCAGCAGCCATCGCGGGAAGGTCGTCGCCGACGATTCCTGCATCGCTGTCTCCTGTCCCTCCGGCGTGGGGGTCCACGCCCGGTGTCAAGCGCCGGTCCGGTCGTTATACTTGGCTTGCTTTGCCCGGCGGCATCTGCCGCATCGCATCAAGCCCGTCTGTGCCTTGTCTGGAGGGGCCGGGGGAAGCGTCTTCCGCCTTCCCGGCGTGCCCTTTCTGGCACCCGCGGTTCCGTTGTGATCGTACGATAGCCCATGCCAACCACCGGGGTTGTCACGCCGGTGACAATTCCGGGTTAATCCCTACGGGAGCTTTTTCAGGCCATGCTGAACGATTTTGTCGACCGCTGCGTGTGGGCAGCAGACCTGAGCCCCGCGCAACGTGAACGCGTGCGCCGCGCGATGTGCGTGCGTGAATACAGCCAGGGCGATTACGTCTGCCACAAGGGCGACAAGGCCGAACACTGGATGGGCGTGCTGGAGGGCATCGTCAAGATCACCACGGTCTCGCCCTCGGGCAAGTCGGTGACCTTTACCGGCGTGCCCACCGGCGGCTGGTTCGGCGAAGGCGCGGTGCTCAAGTCGGAGATCCGCAAGTACGACGTGATGGCGCTGCGCCGCTCGACCATCGCTTTCCTGCCGCTCGAGACTTTTCAGTGGCTGCTGGAGACCAGCCTGCCGTTCACGCGCTTCCTGCTGACGCAGCTCAACGAGCGCCTGGGGCAGTTCATCGCGGCGGTGGAATATGAACGCTCGCTCGACATCGATTCGCGCGTGGCGCGCGCGGTGTCGTCGCTGTTCAATGAGCACCTGTACCCGGGGATCGGCAAGACGCTGGAGATCTCGCAGGAAGAAATCGGCCTGCTTGCCGGCATCTCGCGCCAGCGCGCCAACCAGGCGTTGAAGGTGCTGGAGCAGCAGAAGCTGGTGCGGGTGGACTACGGCGTGATCGAGGTGCTGGACCTCGACGGATTGCGGCAGTACGGAGAGTAGCGGTGGCCACCGTCATCGACGCGGCCACGCTGCGGGCCTATCGCGAAACGCACTATCGCGTGCTGGGCGATGCGCCGATGATCCTGCGGGTCGACCAGGCCAGCGCGCCGCTGGCGGCGCTGCACCAGGCGCTTGGCGTAACGTGCAGCGCTTTCATTACCGCCGCCAATCCGTTCAGCCAGCGTTGCGGCGACAACGCCAACGCTGCGCGCCAGCAGGAGCTGGCCCAGGACGTGGCGGAGATGGGATTGCGTTCGATTGCTGCCGCCGGCGAGCACCCTTCCAACGGCTGGCCGGCCGAGCCGAGCTTCCTGGTGCCGGGCCTGTCGCTGGACGATGCGCGCCTGCTGGGCGGGAAATACGGCCAGAACGCGGTGGTTTGGAGCGGCGCCGACGCGGTGCCGCGGCTGGTGCTGCTGCGCTGAGCGGCGGCACCTCACCCCTGCGGCCGCTCAGTGGCGATGGCCATGATGGCCGTGCCCGTGGCCGTGGCCGTGGCCGTGCCCATGGCGATGGCCGTGCCCATGGCGATGATGGCGGTGCCCATGCCACTCATGCCGCCCATACCAGCGGCGGCCGTCCCAGTAGCGGTCACCATGCCAGCCGTGATAGCGCGGCGCATAGACGACCGGCGGCGGCGGTGCCACGTAGACAGGGGCGGGGGCGACATAGACCGGCGCGGGCGTGCCGATATGGACGCCGACATCGACATGGGCCATGGCGGAACGGGCGGCAAGCAGCGACATCGCGCCCGCCAGCAAGGCGGCAACAAGAACCGGAGGCAGCATTGGGCTTCTTTTGTGTCGTAAATGGAATGGGTGCACTGTACCCGGCATTCCTGTTACCGGATGCGGCGGAGTGTTTCGATTTATAACGGCGTGTAAGCGGGATTCGGCGAAGGGGGCGCCAACCCGGGAAATGACAGGGGCCACACGAGGCGGCCCCTGAGCAAGTACGACCAGCGTCGCCCCGGCACGGAGCGACGAGTCAAGCGCAACAAGTGCCGCCTGAATTACTTGCTGTAGACGTACACGCCCCGGCCAGTCTTGCGGCCCAGGTAGCCTGCGGCCACCATCTCACGCATCAGCATGGCCGGAC
>NZ_JAGIQB010000175.1:0-1548 GCF_017815025.1 Cupriavidus phytohabitans | reverse complement strand
ACTGGAGAGCCCGTCGCGGGAAAACCGCACACCGGGTTCGGAGGGAGGGGACGGCGAAAGCCGTTTCCTACCCCTATACAGGTCCAGTAATGTTGCGAGCAACGTTACTGGACGATTGGGGCATGGCTCCCCTCGACGCGATGGTCCGAAACGATCTGCTCGAGATGATTGATGACCGCGCGGCGGGCAAGGCGACCATCGTCACCAGCCAGTTGCCGATTGAGCACTGGCACGGCTGGATCGGCGACGAGACCATCGCTGACGCGATGCTCGACCGGCTCGTGCAGCGCCATCACAGGATCACGCTCACCGGTGAATCGCTCAGAAAAGCATCCCCAAAACCCAACATCCTGGAGCCTGAACTCGACCAGAACTGATACGAAACCCTACAATCGACACTGCGCAACGCCTATCTCGCCAAGTCGGTCACGTTCCCGAAATCGGCGGTCACGTTCGCCGAAATACGCAGCTCTGCGGATGAGCGATGGAGCCGACCATCAATTCGGGCAGGCGCACCAGGCGCTGATGCCGACAATTTATCGCCCAGATTGAATTAGAGCCTTCGTCGCAAGGGAGCGAGGCATTGGAAGTGGTCTCAAGGGAATTGGGCTCGTTGGTGGCGTCGCTGTGGCGGCGTGTAAGGGCGGACGCGCTGTTTTTGGCAGAGGGCGATCGAGCGTGGGACCGCTGGCACGTGGTGTCGGTTTGAGCGGTGGCGGTAGGCCGCTACGTAGGCCCTGGCGGAACCTCGAGGGCGAAAAAGTGAAACAGTTCCAGCGTCTGCGTCGGGTGCTCAAGCGCCAGCGCACCATTCCCGGTCGGGTCCTGCGGGATATCGAGCGCAAGTTGCCCGGGGTATCGGACGCTATGCAAGCCACGATGCAAGCATGGTGAGCCAGCAGAACTATTGAGTCGGTAACTGTGTTCTTGAAAAATCACGTATTGCCCACATATGGCCGAAATGAAATCGACCGATATGAGATCGCTGTCGCGCGAGGCGCGGCATGAGAGGCGTGTGCAGGTGATTCGGCTGCGCGCGGCGGGTTACACGTATGACGAGATTGCGGCGCAAACGGGGCTGAGCCGCACGGGCGTGTTTGGCATCTGCCAGCGCCATGCCGAGGGCGGCGCGACGGCGCTGCAAGATGCCATCGGTGGGCGTCGGTTTGGCGAGGGGCGCTTGTTGAACGCCGAGCAAGAGCGCGAAGTCCGCAAGCTGATTTGCGACAGGACGCCGGATCAATTGAAGATGGCTTACGCACTGTGGACCCATCGCGCGGTTGCTGAGTTGATCGAGCACCGCTTCGGTATCCGACTGCCGGTTCGCACCATGGGTCTCTACTTGTCGCGCTGGGGCTTCAGTCCGCAGAAACCGATTCGCCGCGCTTACGAGCAGTCCCCGGCCGCGGTCAGGAAGTGGCTGGACGAGGACTATCCGGAGATTGCGCAGCGTGCCAAGGCTGAAGATACAGAGATCCACTGGGGCGATGAGACCGGACTGCGATCTGACGACGTGCGCGGGCGCAGCTTCGCTCCAATCGGGCAAAC
>NZ_JAGIQB010000174.1:0-1566 GCF_017815025.1 Cupriavidus phytohabitans | reverse complement strand
CTTGGACAGCGTCAGCCCATGACGCTCGCGCAGCTTCTCGGCGGCCAGGGTCGGGCCAAAGTCAGCGTAATGCTCGCAGATCAGGTCAAGCGCTGCGGCCTCACGATCACCGCCTGCAGCGGAACTAGGTCAATCTCGTCTTGGATCATGTTTGCGTCCGCAAAGTCTTTGCGGACGCTAGCCTGCCAACGTTCAGCCTTCAATACCAGACGTCGTCTATTGAGCGCTTACATTTATGTTGCAAAAGCAACTCCGATTTTTGTAATCGACTTGTCCCGCGAACGGATCAACAAAAGTTTGGTTTTGCGACAAATATGTCATATTTGCGACAAATTGAACGTTCTCTGAGCGCTTTTAGACATGCTACAAAAGAGAGGGCAAAGAGCGTTCTTACCATATCAGTGAGCAGGTCAGGCTGCTTGCTGTTCGCATTTAACCACTGCGGACCGAGAAAAAGCCAGCTGCCAGCGCGCAGAAAGCCAGTTCATACCAGGGGGGAAAGACACTGAAGAGCCCTCCTGGCCTCGTTTCCATTTCCTCGAAACCTCCGCTCCCAGACAATAGATTCTGTTGTGAGTGTAGATAATTACAAGTTTGGCATGCATGTTGCGACACGTACCACTCAGAGCAATAGATGTCGGAGATCTCACTAAGTCCTTCACAATCTCGCTCTATTCGACCGGTCAATTCAAATCCACATTATCGGAAACACGAAAATCATCGTCCAAAAACGGCTAGCCCTTTAACTTACGAAACTAACCAGTAGCCTGGAGATAAATACATTGGACAAAGCCACTCGCTCTATGAGCATTTTTTCCGATGCCGCCTCTTTCAAATACACAAAAGCGACAACCCTAATTGCGCTTCGGTCCGCGGCCTCGAAATTCTATGTCTATCCGATTCATCGTTTGACACATGAGCAATGGAAAGCGAACTTCACCAATATTGTCAAATTAATCAAGATTTCTCTTGGGGTATCGGAGCCCGTAGCTGTGCGATCAAGCGCAGCATCGGAGGACTGCCTAGAGCAATCTAAAGTTGGCCAGTATCTATCCGTCCTAAACGTTCGAAGCGATGAGCAACTGATCCAAGCGATAGATGACGTCTTCTCTTCGTACGGTTCCCCATTGCCATCCGACGAGGTGTTCGTCCAACCGATGGCTAAAGATATCACGGTAAGCGGCGTAGTCATGACTTGCGACCCTGAATCTTGCCTCCCCTACTATATTATTAGCTACGATGAAAGCGGTGATGCCACGGTTGTTACTTCCGGTGGAAACGGCACACGCACTTACATATTTGTACCAGGCCACGACGCGCCGGACCCTCTTCGAGGTCTCCCCCCGCGGCACAATAGTTGTCGCCCTGATAGGAACTTGAATCTTTCCTGATTTCAAGTCTCTTAGTGGCGGTGGAAGGCCGGCGCCGAAGTCGCCGGCCCCCTTGCCGCCAGTTTCCACAGTAAGGGGGCGATGATGAGAGAACAAGTTGGCTCGATACGGACAAGTGTTTAAGGACAGAGCGGTGGCGCGGTTGCTGCCGCCGGAGAGCGCCCCGCTGGAACTG
>NZ_JAGIQB010000173.1:0-1568 GCF_017815025.1 Cupriavidus phytohabitans | reverse complement strand
CGAAGTCGTCGGTCGAAACGTTGATGAAGAATCAATAGGTCATGCGCAAAGCCACGCAAGGGAAGAATGCAGCAGCCTGGCCGCTCATGCGCACTATGCGAGCCGCTCCCATGCGCTCGTCGGCAGGTAGTGGCGAGCGAAACCTTCTTCTGTCACGTAATGGCGTCATCCACCGTTTCTTTGTCCACTATTTCGGCACCAGGGATGCTTGGAATTCTCGTGTGCCGTGTGACAAGAATTTCGCGAAGCGGTTCGCCGCCTGCTCTCCGCTGATGTGTGCGAGCGGGGGCTGATGATGATGAAGGAGGGCACGATTGTGGATGCCACCATCATCGAGGCGCCACCCGGCGATGCACCAGGCCAAGAAGGGTAATGCGTGGCATTTTGTGAGGCCGGGCGCTGGACGCGGCTTCCGGGCTGGTGCACAGCGTGGTGGTGGGCACCGCGGCCAATGAGTCGGATGTGTCGCAAGCGCATGCTTTGCTGCATGGCCACGAGGAGCATGCGTGTCCTTGACTTGTGCAATATCTAGCGCCAGCGCTCATTAGCGTCTCCCTAGGCGAGCTCGCGGAGAACGAACGCGGCACGCCACCGGCGTGAGCGCCGGCACGAAGCACTGTTCGCCACCGAGGGTGGCATTTCTTAACCGAGAAGGAGAAACTGTTATGAGTAGTGTATCAAAGGGCTCTGGGACTGCTGGAGCAGGGAGCACAATAACGGACGCAGGTAATGCATCGGATGAAATCGAAAAATTGACTAAAACCACTCAAGAGACGGCCATACTCACAGCAAAACAAAGCGCGAAGATCTCGATCACCAATGCGGTGGCGAGCTTTATGAAAGCTCTCGGTGATAGCGTTAAGCAGGCCGCTCCCCACTAAAGTCTAAAGCGCGCTGGTCGGCAGCTATATCTGTCCGGCCACTCGTTTTGTTATGGCTGGCATGCGATTTGACGAGTGCCAGCCCGTGAGAAACACGAACGAGGAGTTCACAAAATGAGTGCAGTGAAGAATGCTTTTGAAAAGATTGGCGATGGCATTAAGGAAGTTGCCGATGGCATTAAGGATGTCGCCGAAGGCGCCTTGAAAACGGTTGGCGGTGTTCTGACCATCAATCCAGCCTTAATAAAGGCAGGCGCTAACGAGTTCGATAATGGCTGCAAGGAGTGCGTCAACGGTGTCGCCGACACTGCGGGTGCGGCAGTCGGCATCACTCCCATTGGCGCTGCGCTGAATTCGATCACGGATGGCGCTGCCAGCAGACTCGCATCCGGAGTGTTCGATAGTCTTGCTTCGACGGTCAACGGCGGCTTCACCGGCGTTGAAGAGATTATCGACGGGGTGGTTGACGGTGACCCGACCGAAATGGTCAAGGGGGCGTTCGGGGTCGGACAAATTGCTTTGCTGGCACTTCCCGGCGTAGGCGAGGCAGACATGGCGTTGTCGTTGGCGTTGAACACGGGAAAGGATATGCTCACGGACGCAGTGACCTAAGGGACATGCTGATCAATGAGGTTTGCGCTTGATGTCGCACGGGCCAGTGACCGCGGTTTTCGCAATGCGAGAGAG
>NZ_JAGIQB010000172.1:0-1577 GCF_017815025.1 Cupriavidus phytohabitans | reverse complement strand
CCAATGGCTGTATATCGACGCTCCCAGAATGCGTCTGGACGATGGAATCGCGTTCGGGGTTCAGGGTCACTGCACCGATAGGAGCCCAGTTGCGCGTGGTGCCAGACCAGCGCAGCGGATTGCGTGCGCGAGCCTGGAGATATACCTCGTGGCGGGCGGCGAGGATCGCGGCGTCTTCACCCGCATAACGCTGTGCGGGGCTGACATAGCGGATGCCGCTGTGCCGGTGATCATGGTTATACCAATGCACGAAGCGCGAAGCCCAGGCGCGAGCCTCCTCGAGGTTGGCGAAGCCCTTGTCAGGGAATTCCGGCCGGTACTTCGCCGTGCGGAACAGGCTTTCGACATAGGCGTTGTCATCGCTCACGCGCGGGCGCGAGTACGACGGCTTGACGCCCAGCCAGTTCAACATCGCCAGGACCGTCGTGGCTTTGAGGGTCGAGCCGTTGTCGCCGTGCAGCACTGGCTTGGCCGTCATGGCGTGGATGCCCTCGGCCAGCGCAGTGCGCTTGACCAGGTGCGCCGCATGGTGGGCATCGTCGCTGTCGTGCACCTCGAAGCCCACGATCTTGCGGCTGTACACGTCCAGAATCAGGTACAGGTAGAACCAGCGGCCAACGATCTCGGCAGGCAAGTACGTCAGGTCCCAACACCACAACTGGCGCGGTGTGGTGGCTATATGTGTCGTCGGTGGGCGGCTCTTGCGCGGCGCCTTGGCGCGGCCTCGGTGCTGGTTCTGCCCATGCGCGCGCAGGACACGCTGGAAGCTCGATTCGCTGGCAAGGTACACCCCTTCGTCGGCCAGCATGGGGACGATGCGCGCCGGGGGCATGTCGGCAAAGCGAGGCTCGTTGGCCACCTGCAGGATCTGCTCGCGCTCGGCTGGCGTCAGCGCATGGGCTGGCGTCAGCGCATGGGCCGGCGTCGGCCGCACCGCGGCGGGCCTGCCATCACCCGATACGAGCCCGTGGTTGGCCTTCCAGCGCTGCAGGCTGCGCTGGTCGATGCCAGCGACCTCACAGGCCTGTTCCAGCCGCGCGCCGGCCCGCTGGGCCGCTTCGATGTCCTGGGCCAGCGTCCGGCGATCTTCGAGCCCGATCATTTGTCCTCGCCTTTGTCCTTGTTGAAGATCGCCGAGACTTTTTTTGACAATACCAGCAACGCTGCTGTCTCAGCCAGGACCTTGTCCTTGCGCCGCAGTTCGCGCTCGAGTTCCTTGATGCGCCGGCGGTCTTCCTTGGCTTGCTGCGGACTGACGCGCTTCTCCTCCGGCTCGGCAAGCGCTTGCGTGGCGCTATCGCGCCATTGCTGCAGTTGCTGCGGGTACACGCCGTGTTCGCGGCACCAGGCGCTGCGGGCTGACTCGTCCATGGCTGCCGTGAGGATCACGGCCTCCAGGCGAGCGGCAGCCGTCCAGCCGCGCTCGCGTGCGGGCTTGGCTAGTTCCTCACTGCGCCAGCGCTCCAGCGTATCTGCGCTCACGCCGATCTCCCGAGCTACCAGTTCCAGCGGGGCGCTCTCCGGCGGCAGCAACCGCGCCACCGCTCTGTCCTTAAACACTTGTCCGTATCGAGCCA
>NZ_JAGIQB010000171.1:0-1584 GCF_017815025.1 Cupriavidus phytohabitans | reverse complement strand
AATGAAACGCTATCCGGCGGAGTACAAGGAATGGGTGGTTGAGCAGATGATGCCGCCCGTGAACCGATCGGTTGTGGAGTTGGCCAGGGAGACGGGTGTCACGACGGTGAGCCTGCGCACCTGGCGCAACGAGGCGCGAGAGCAAGGACGGGTTGTGCCAGGCAACGGCAAACAGAGCGATAAGTGGTCCAGCGCGGACAAGTTCCGGGTAGTGCTGGAGACGGCGCCCCTGAGTGAAGCGGAGCTGTCCGAGTACTGCCGCAGGAAGGGCATTCAGCCAGAACAGATCCGGCAGTGGCGTGCTGCCTGTGAGCAGGCGAATGCGAAGACGCCGCCCAAGGCAGACATGGCACAGCTGCGTGAGGAAGCCACCGCGAAGAAGCGAATCCGGGACCTGGAGCGTGAGCTGAAGCGCAAGGACGCCGCGCTGGCGGAAACCGCAGCGCTGCTGGTGCTAAGAAAAAAAGCCGAGGCGATCTGGGGAAGGGACGAGGAAGACTGATCAACGTCTCGGATCGCCGCAAAGCCATTGTGTTGATCGATGAAGCGGTAAAGAGCGGCGCGCGCCAGGCTCGCGCGTGCGAGGAATTAGGCCTGAACGAGCGCACCTTGCAGCGCTGGCGCCATACGCCTGAAGATGGACGACCGGGCGCGCAGCGTCCGGTGCCGGCCAACAAGCTCAGCGAGGCCGAGCGTGAGGCCGTGCTGGCCGCGGCCAACGAGCCCGGCTGCGAGGGCCTGACGCCGCACCAGATCGTACCCAAGCTGGCCGACGAAGGGCGCTATCTGGCCTCGGAGTCGACCTTCTACCGCGTGCTCAAGGCCGCCGGCCAGGCGCGCCGGCGCGGGCGCGGCCACGAAGCCAAGTCGCGTCCGTTGACCACGCACCGAGCCGACGGACCCAACCAGGTGTGGTGCTGGGATATCACGTGGATGCCCACGACGGTGAAAGGTCGCTTCTTCTACTGGTACATGATGCAGGACATCTACAGCCGCAAACTGGTAGTCAACGAGGTGCACGAGAGCGAATCGGCCAACCATGCCAGCGAACTGCTGTCGCTGGGCTGTTTGCGCGAGCAGACCGCCGGCCGGCCGCTAGTGCTGCATTCGGACAATGGCAGCGTCATGAAAGGAGGGACGATGCTGGCGATGATGGGTTACCTGGGCGTGCAGCCCTCATACAGTCGTCCGCGTGTGAGCAATGACAACGCTTACGCGGAAGCGCTGTTCCGCACGGCCAAGTACTGCCCGCTGTGGCCGGATCGGCCCTTCAATACGCTGCAGCAGGCGCGCGACTGGGTGCACCGGTTTGTGTGCTGGTACAACGAGGAGCATCGCCACAGCGGCCTGAAGTACGTCACGCCGAACCAGCGGCACCGCGGGGAAGCGCCGCCCTTACTGGCGCGACGCACGATGCTATATCTGGCAGCCCGCACCCGACATCCGCAGCGCTGGTCGCGAGGGATCCGGAATTGGAAGCTGGAGCCAGTGGTCTACCTGAACCCCGAGCGAGCTGAGCTGGAAGCTAAGGAGCACCGGAAAGCAGCATAACGGCGGACGCGACAACTACCTTGACACACACCG
>NZ_JAGIQB010000170.1:0-1613 GCF_017815025.1 Cupriavidus phytohabitans | reverse complement strand
AAGGGCTACGACGCGCAGGAGTTCATCCAGGCCTGCCTGGAAATGAAGGTGACTCCCCACGTGGCACAGAACACCTCAGATGTTTGTGCTAAGCATAGCCGCCTACAACCTCGTGCGCATGCGCTCGCTGGGACAAATCCGTCCGCAGTTGCAGTAATCGCGGTAATCAGGGCGGAAATGGGCGTCAAAAAGCGGAAAAAGTCGCTGCAATGATGCCGAGCTTCCGGATTGTGAAAAACCGCGACCCCCAGCCCTATCGGGGGAAGCCGCACCTCTTCCGTGGTGAGTACTTCAGCAGCCTGTTAAGGCAAGCCGCAAGTGAACGAAGCGCGCGGCCGTCCGTGTTGAATGGGTAGTCCGCTGCTGTCAGTCCGGCAGAACGGCATTGCCAAAGAAAGTCGTAATGTAGCGATTGCAAGCCACGCAGACGCGTACTCAACCGCCCATCGGTATGAACCTGCTGGAGGGTCACCCGCTTCTGTTTAACCTGCAGACGTAGCCATGCTTCGAGCTTCGGATAGCGTTCGAGCAGTTGGGCGAAAGCGCCGGCGGTACCTCGACTGCCGCGTTCCCCCTTAACGTCGACAGGACGCATCCGGACGTACTCCGCGACACGCAGATATGGCAAGAGGGCACGAAACCCGTAAATCCGTCCATCAGGATGCGGAGAGAGCCCACGGGCAAGCCAGCGATAGAGCTGCTTACGATTGATACCGGTCGTGTGTTCGATAGCGCTCAGCTCCTCACCACGCGCATAACGCTCGATCGCGCCTATGCGCGCCCGGACGGCCTCGCGAGCGCTAGCATCCAGCTCGGTCCACGCGACGGCAGGCCATACTGCAAGATCAAGTGTCTGTAGTTCGGTTTTGCGGCGACTCATGATTGGGCCTCCACCGCGGAAAAGCGCGTCGATAGGGAAAGCATCTCGGTCCGCAACCCGGGCGCTGTGACGCGTCCCTCGTGCAGCAGCTGAAAGACGGCCGCCCGCACGAGGATGGGATCACCCTTTGATAGCTCGCGCTCTATGGCGACCAGGGGCTGCGGCGCGGCGACGAAGTCCTCGACGAGCCGTAGTAATGACGCGGACAGAAGGCCACGCGTGGCAACGATGCAAGTCAACATGCGCTGCCAGTTGTCTACCCAGATACGCGAGGCCACCAGTTCCGCGGCATGGATCAACCGGACGTTTCTGTCGCCGGCATCAAGATTCGCGAGTGGTTTCGCATCGGCTGCAACTATCGGATCAGCGAGGATAACGAGTTCTTGCCGATCGAGGTATGACACCAGGAAGTCGGCGAGACTCCGTTTTCCCTGGAACTGAATATAGCCAGGACGCTCGCAAAACCCGCGAACTCTCGGATCGGACTCAATCGTGATCCATAGGTCGAACGCCTGCCGTCGGTACAAGATGATCCGTCGATTCAGCTTTGGACTAAAAGCTTCGATGCGGTGTGCGCCGTAAGGTCGGGCAATTGCGATCGGCTCGGAGACTTGCCAAGAATCTTCCATAAGATCAGTACCTTACGGTCGGGATTCGTAACTGCTCAATAACCCGGGGCAATCCCTCAGGCGCTGCGTCGCCCCTGACCGGGTTCATCGGGCCAGGATGCAGG
>NZ_JAGIQB010000169.1:0-1616 GCF_017815025.1 Cupriavidus phytohabitans | reverse complement strand
GCGAGGGGCACCGTCAGCACGATGCCCTGGCGGAACGCACCATACGCGGGAACGAAGATGGGACGCTGCGCGAGCCCGGCGTGCTGCTGGATCTCCGGGGGGTGCTTGTGCGCGAGTTCCAGGCCATACACCTGGAATGCCGCGCTGACGGCATCCGGCCCCTCATACTCCTCCACGCCGGCACGCCCGCGTCCGGAGTAGCCGGACACCGCATGAATGCTGACGGGGTAGCTGGCTGGGACAAGCCCGGCCTGCACCAAGGGACGCAGCAGGCCAATCGCACCGGTCGGATAGCAGCCGGGATTGGTGACCCGTCGCGCGTTCGCGATGCGCGCGGCCTGTCCCGGTGCCATTTCCGGAAAGCCATAGGTCCAGTCCGGATGCGTGCGGTGGGCGGAACTCGCGTCGATCACCCTGACGGCGGGATTGACGATGGCGTTCACCGCCTCGCGTGCGGCGGCATCGGGCAAACAGAGGATGGCGATGTCGCAGGCATTGATGGCTTCCGCACGACGCCGTGGGTCCTTGCGTTCCGACGCGGCAAGCGTGAACAGGCTGAGGTCGGTCCGGCCGCGCAGCCGTTCGTGGATTTGCAACCCGGTGGTGCCTTGGTCGCCGTCGATAAAAACCAGGGGAGAGCTCATGCGAGGAATACTCCGGTGACTGAAGGGGGTAACACGTCGAAGGAGCCCAATCTTCCATGGACCACTAGAATAGGGAAAGTTGAATTTCACAACCTTGACATTCAGTTTTCCTGAATCTGGAGCCGACATGCGAGAGATCAGCCTGGACCGCCTGCGCACGCTGGTCGCCATTGCCGACCATGGCTCATTCGCCGAGGCGGCGCGTGCATTGCACCTTGCGCCGCCCACGGTCAGCCTCCACATCGCTGAACTGGAACACCGCATCGGGGCACCGCTCCTGTCGCGAAAACGCGGACAGGTAAGGCCGTCGGCGATCGGAGAGGTGCTGGTGGAGCGCGGGCGTCGGCTGCTGGCCGATGCGGAGCAGGCGCTGGACGATATACAACGACAGGTAGAGGGGCTCGAAGGGCGCGCCCGGCTCGGTGCGTCGACTGGCGCGATCGCGCACCTGCTGCCACAGGCGCTCGAGGTGCTGCGCCAGCAGCATCCCGCCATCGACATTCAGATTGCGGTCCTCACTTCGCAGGAAACACTGTCCCGACTGGCGGACGGCACGCTGGATATCGGGCTGGTTGCACTGCCTCAGCCGCCGGTGGCCGGACTGGTGATAAAGCCCTGGCGCCGCGACCCCGTGATGGCCTTCGTGCCGGCGCATTGGCAGTGCCCGGCCCGCGTCACGCCGGAATGGCTCGCCGCCCAGCCTCTGATTCTCAATGACGCGACCACGCGCCTCTCGCGTCAGACCGCGGAGTGGTTCGCGGCCGCGGGACACCATCCCGCACCACGCATTCAGCTCAACTACAACGACGCGATCAAGAGTCTGGTCGCGGCGGGTTACGGCGCGGCGCTGTTGCCCCACGAGGCCACCACGCCATTGCCGGACAAGCGCATCGTCATGCGTCCGCTGCGCCCGGCGTTATGGCGTCGGCTCGGCATCGCGCATCGTGCGGGGTACGTTGAACGCTCCACCCA
>NZ_JAGIQB010000167.1:0-1646 GCF_017815025.1 Cupriavidus phytohabitans | reverse complement strand
TGAAAAATAGCGAGCCCTTCAGCCTTGTAGAGGCAAGCTTCGCTTTTTGCGCGGCTAGTACTTCAGCAGCCTGCTAAACCCGCCGACAATCATCCCGGCCAACCGGACAAAATGATTTATATGAACGCCCCCTTTTGCGCTAGTTTTTCAAGTGCTCTGTCTGGACAGGATGGGTTGCAGCTTTATATGCGGCCTTGTTGCAGCCTCATTCGCTGCTGGCCCCGATGAAATCCGCTGGCTCGCCCCTCATTTGTCGCGCGAGCTGGAACGCTCGAATCATTTTTCAGGTTTGGCGAGTTCAGGTTCCGACCTGTCTTGTCATCACACTCGATTGCCAACGCAACCTTTCGACGTCATCCTGCAAGCGTCAATCTTCTATAAGTCCCGTGGCTCAAGCCGGTTGCGCACTGACGTGCCTAGGATTGTACGGCTTGCCACGCGCCAGAACTGCCCAGATTGTCCGAGCCATCTTGTTCGCCAGCGCGACAGTCACCACGTTCGAGGGTCGTCGCTTCTGCAACTGCTCGGTCCACGCTCCCAAGTGCTTGCTGTGGTATAGGACGCTGCGCGCGCCATGGATCAGCAGCGTGCGCACATATGTGTCGCCGCGTCGGCTGATACCCATTAACTGGACCTTGCCGCCAGTGCCGATCTGCTTGGGGACGAGTCCGAGCCACGCGGCAAATTCCCGCCCTGATTTGAATGCTCTGACGTCACCCATTGTGGCGACGGTGGCGGTCGCCGTCAGAAGGCCCACACCGGGAATCTCTGCAATTGCCTTGCACGCCTTGTCTTCCTTCATCCAGTTCTGCAGGCGCCGCTCGATGTCGGCGATCTGCTTGTCGAGCCGGTCGAGATCGCTCCAAAGCTCGCGTAGGGAATCGATCAGCATCGCCGGCAACCGCTCGGCGAGTGTTGCGAGCAATATTGGAATTGCCTTGTCCAGCGCAGCTCCTCGCCATTACCTCTCCATATTCGGCCAGCAGGCCCCGCAGCATGTTCATCTGCATGGTGCGGCACTTGATCTTCTGCTGCCGCAAGCGGTGCAACGCCAGCACTGCCTGCTGGCCTTCTGTCTTCACGGCGATGGCCTTCCTGGGCATCTGCGTGGCCATCCAGATGGCGCGAGCGTCCGCCGGATCGTTTTTGTTCCCGATATTGAACGCCTTCACGAACTTCGCCGGCATCAGCTTGACCTGATGCCCCAATTCCATCAATCGTCGCGCCCAATGCTGTGAACCGCCGCAAGCCTCCATGCCGATCAGGCAGGGTTCTCGATTCGCAAAATGCTCCAGGAACGCGGCCCGCTTCAGTTGCTTGTTCACGATCTCTCCTGTACCGGCGTCCACCCAGTGAAGCTGAAAGACGCTCTTCGCGATATCCACCCCGACCGTCGTATACTTCATTTGGACCCTCCGGTTCGCATGTGAAGACCTCAATGATCTTCCATTTTGGCACTTTGATGCCGTCGGCCCGTGAGGGTCTGCCTTCTTTGGCGTGTCCGACACGGTAGGTGGGGGCGTTCATTCCATTTGTCGCTGGACCGGCCGTCCTGCTTGACGCTATCTACGCATGGTCTCGATGCCGCCCAGGATGATGCGGGCGCAGCGAAAGGTCTGGAACCCCAGCATCGGCCTGACGCGGCG
>NZ_JAGIQB010000166.1:0-1728 GCF_017815025.1 Cupriavidus phytohabitans | reverse complement strand
TTGTGAAAAACCGCGACCCCCAGCCCTATCGGGGGAAGCCGCACCTCTTCCGTGGTGAGTACTTCAGCAGCCTGTTAGGTCGTGGTTGTCGCTCCGTTATTGTTGTCATCATGATTGTCGTTGTCGCTGGATGATTGTCGGCGGCGAGCTGACTGCTTGTCGCTTGCGGTGCGCCGGCGGTAGCTTTCGACATTCATTTCAAAGATCGTCGAGTGGTGGACGAGCCGGTCGATCGCCGCAATGGTCATGCCGGGATCGGGGAACACATGGTCCCAGCCCGAGAACGGCTGGTTTGCTGTAATCAGCAGGCTACGTCGCTCATATCGTTCGGCTATCAGCTCGAACAGGACGCTGGTTTCGGCCTGGTCTTTGCGGGCGTATGACAGGTCGTCGAGGACGATCAGGTCGAAGCGGTCGAGCTTGGTCAGGGCAGCGGGCAATTGCAGACTTTGTCTCGCTGCCTGCAGTTTCTGGACGATCTCGCTGGTACGCGTGAACAACACCCGATACCCCGCATCGATCAGGGCATGCCCGATGGCCGACCCGAGGTGGCTCTTCCCGCCGCCAGGGGGGCCGAAGATCAGCACATTGGCGCCTTTCTCCAGCCAGGAATCACCACTCGCCAGCGCCATCACGTGCGCCTTGGAGACCATCGGCACCGCGCTGAAGTCGAAGGCGGCCAGCGTCTTGGTTGGATGCAGGCGGGACTCGGTGCGGTGTCGTTCGATGCGGCGTTTGGCCCGTTCAGCCAGCTCGTGCTCGAGCAAAGCGCCCAGCAGCCGGGTGGCCTGCCAGCCTTCCTTGTCGGCGCGCTGGGCGAACTCGGGCCATAGACGGCCGATGGTGGGCAGGCGCAGCTCGTTGAGCATCAGCGTCAGGCGAGCGGTATCAACTGGGATAGGCGCGTTCATGCTGCCACCCCTGGCCCAGCAGGGCGTCATAGCAACTGGTTGGCGGCATCTGGACATGGATGACCGGGTGATCGGCTTGCCGCGGCGAGAACTCCTCACGCAGCGCTACCAGATCCGGCAGTTCACCGTCGGCCAACGTGACCTCCAAGCGCATGGCCAGCACGGCCTCGATACCGTCCATGGCTGCCAGCTCGAGCAGGCCAACCATCGTCTTGCATGCGTCTCGTTGCGACAGACGGGCATGGAGTTGTTCCCAGGTTTGCCGATAGGCTTCCCGCGGGAACAACTCATCACGGAACGCCAGCCCCTTGAAGGCCTGCGGCTTACGCTTGAGGCTGTCGGTGAAGTGGCGGTAATCAATGGTACGCCGGACACTGTTGGCAGCATGAGAGCCGCGAGCAGTACTGAACACCAAAGCCCCGGACAGGTAGCAGTCCAGCCGATCACCGTAAACGTGCTGCAACGGGTGACACGCGCTTCCTCTTCGGCAAAGTCCGTTGTGCGCTGGGGTGGCAGGTCCGACAACTGCTCGCGCTCAAGACGGAACGCCGCTGCATGACGCCGGTTACGACGCATCACGACCTCGCGCAGGAACGTCTCATAGGCGGCTCGATCCTCGAAGTCCCGGTGACCATGCAGCATCAGTGCCTGGTCGACGGCTTCCTTCAGATAGCGGTGGGACGATTCCACACTGCCGTTCTCGTGACCCTGGCCGCGGTTGTTGCGCGTGCCGGTCCTCCCATAGTGTTCCAGCAGCGCTTCGTAGCGCGTTGTGAAGTCGTCCTGCTCCTGCAGGTTCTTGAACGCCGCCGACAGG